>JANYJP010000116.1 GCA_025358455.1 Bacteroidales bacterium | reverse complement strand
GCTTGGAGTTATGGCAAAAGAAAAATTTGACAGGTCGAAACCGCACGTAAATGTTGGTACAATTGGTCACGTTGACCATGGTAAGACCACCTTGACGGCAGCGATCACTATGGTCCTTGCCAAAAAGGGTCTCTCTGAAATAAGGGATTTTGACTCAATTGATAATGCCCCTGAAGAAAAGGAAAGAGGTATTACCATTAACACCGCTCACGTTGAATATCAGACAGCTAAACGTCATTATGCGCACGTTGATTGTCCTGGCCACGCTGACTATATTAAAAATATGGTTACAGGCGCTGCACAGATGGATGGTGCCATACTTGTTGTTGCTGCTGATGACGGCCCAATGCCTCAGACACGTGAGCATATCCTTCTGGCACACCAGGTTAACGTACCTACTGTGCTTGTGTTCATGAACAAAGTAGATATGGTTGATGATCTGGAACTTCTTGATCTGGTTGAGATGGAAGTCCGCGATCTTCTGAACTTCTATAAATTTGATGGAGACAATGCTCCTGTTATCCGTGGTTCAGCACTCGGTGCAATGAACGGCGAACCGAAATGGGAAGATAAAGTAATGGAACTTATGGATGCAGTTGATTCATATATTCCTATACCTCCACGTGAAAATGAAAAACCATTTCTGATGCCGGTTGAAGACGTTTTTTCAATCACAGGTCGTGGTACCGTTGCAACAGGCCGTATCGAAACAGGAGTTGTCAACACAGGCGACGAGCTTGAACTGATCGGACTTGCCGCGACTAAACGTAAATCAGTATGCACAGGCGTTGAGATGTTCCGCAAAATTCTCGACAGGGGTGAAGCTGGTGATAACGTAGGTCTGCTTCTTCGCGGAGTTGATAAAAAAGAGATCAAAAGAGGTATGGTTCTTGCTAAACCAGGTTCAATAACACCTCACACAAAAGTTAAAGCTGAGGTTTATGTTCTTAAAAAAGAAGAAGGTGGACGTCACACCCCATTCCATAATAAATACCGTCCTCAGTTCTACGTAAGAACTCTTGATATTACAGGTGAGATCACTCTTCCTGAGGGAACAGAAATGGTTATGCCTGGTGATAATGTTACAATCACAATTGATCTGATCTATCCGGTTGCTATTAATGTCGGTCTGCGTTTCGCTATCCGTGAAGGTGGCAGAACTGTAGGTGCCGGACAGGTTACTCAGATACTCGAATAACAGGTTTTGGATGTATGTTGTTGGTACGGAACAGTCGCGACTGTTCCGTACCAAACAAATACGGGTGTAGCTCAGTTGGTAGAGCACTGGTCTCCAAAACCAGGTGTCGGGAGTTCGAGTCTCTCCTCCCGTGCAAAATAATTTAGTACTATGAATATAAAAGGATATTTTAAGGAATCATACACGGAACTAGTTCACAAAGTTACCTGGCCTTCATGGAGCGAACTTCAGAACAGTGCCGTTTTAGTAATGGTGACTTCACTGATATTTGCACTTATCGTAGCAGGAATGGATTTTGGCTTCAGTAAGATTATGCAATTCATTTACAGTTTGTTATACTAATCAGGAGAAGGTTCTAATGAGTGAGAATATAAAGAAGTGGTACGTGCTTCGGGCTATCGGTGGAAAAGAAAAAAAGGTAAAAGAATATATCGATAGTGAGGTTGCACGCTTAAAACTCGAAGAGTATGTCTCACAGGTTCTTATCCCTACTGAAAAGGTTTATCAGATAAGAGCAGGAAAGAAGATAAGTAAAGAAAGAACATTTTTCCCGGGATACGTGCTTGTAGAAGCTGTTCTGGTTGGTGAAATTCCTCATTTATTAAGAAATGTTCCTAATGTAATCGGATTTCTTGGCTCACAGGACGGAGAACCGGTGCCACTCAGAAAAGCGGAAATTAACAGGATCCTCGGAAAAGTTGATGAACTGAATGCAAGTGATGAAGAATTGAATATACCATTCTTTGTCGGCGAATCAGTTAAAGTTATAGATGGTCCGTTCAATAGTTTCACAGGTATAATTGAAGAGGTGAATGATGAAAAGAAAAAGCTTAAGGTTATGGTTAAAATATTTGGCAGAAAAACCCCGCTTGAGCTAAGTTTTATGCAGGTAGAAAAAGAGAATTAACAGAAGATATTGATAGTTGTAATATTCATAATGCTTCCTGAATAACTATCAAGCTCTCGCAATAAATAAGCAAATTTAAAATTATGGCAAAAGAAGTTGCTGGACTTATTAAGTTACAGATTCGTGGCGGAGGAGCTAATCCATCACCACCAGTAGGACCTGCTTTAGGTTCAAAAGGTGTGAATATTATGGATTTCTGTAAGCAGTTTAATGCGAGGACTCAGGACAAAGCTGGAAAAGTAATACCGGTTGTTATAACTGTATATAGTGACAAATCTTTCGAGTTTGTTACTAAAACACCACCGGTTGCTGTACAGCTTCTTGAAGTTTCTAAATCGAAGAAGGGTTCTCAGGAACCTAACAGAGAAAAGATAGCTTCAGTCTCCTGGGACCAGGTCAAAACAATTGCTGTGGATAAAATGGAGGACTTAAACTGTTTTACAGTGCAGTCCGCTATGCGAATGGTAGCTGGTACAGCCAGAAGTATGGGAATCACCGTTAAAGGCGAATTCCCGGTAAAATAATTAATTAGGAGAAAAAATGACTAAACTTACCAAAAACCAGAAGTTTGCTCTTGAAAAACTAGATCAGGACAAACTTTATACATTGAAAGAAGCTTCTTCTTTGGTTAAGGATATGACCAAAACCAAGTTTGATGCTTCTATCGATTTAGATGTAAGGTTAGGTATAGATCCAAGGAAATCCAATCAAATGGTTCGCGGCGTTGTATCACTCCCTCACGGAACAGGTAAAGAGACACGTGTACTCGTTCTCTGTACCCCCGATAAGGAAGCTGAAGCAAAAGAAGCCGGAGCTGACTTTGTTGGTCTTGACGAATTTGTTGAAAAGATCAAAGGTGGTTGGACAGATATGGATGTTATAATAACCATGCCATCTGTTATGGGAAAGGTCGGTCAGTTAGGTCGAATACTCGGTCCGCGTGGACTGATGCCTAACCCAAAGAGTGGAACTGTTACCATGGAAATTGGTAAGGCTGTTAAAGAAGTGAAGCAGGGTAAGATTGATTTCAAAGTTGACAAAAGCGGAATCATTCATGCCTCAATCGGAAAAGTCTCTTTCGAGGCAACTAAGATCGTCGATAATGCAAGGGAGTTTATCTCAATTGTAAACAAACTCAAACCGGCTGCTGCCAAAGGTACCTACATCCGTAGCGTATTCATTTCCAGCACCATGAGCCCGGGTGTTAGAATTGATCCAAAAGGTCTTGATGATTAATTAGTTAAGTTAAAACTTGAAGAAATAATGAGACGGGAAGAAAAAAATGCTATCATAGACAGCCTTGCTGAGAAACTAAAAGAGTACAGCCACTTTTATCTGACTGATACTGCTCAGCTTAATGCCGCTGATACAAGTGCCCTGAGAAGAAAGTGTTTTGAGAACAATATTAAACTTGTTGTTGTTAAGAATACTCTGCTTAAAAGAGCACTCGAGCAGTCTAATGGAAACTTTGAGGAACTATATCCGGTTCTTAAAGGTACATCGTCCATCATGTTCACTCAATCCGGAAATGTTCCTGCAAAACTTATTAAGGAATTCCGTAAGAAACATGATAAACCTGTGCTTAAAGGAGCATACGTTCAGGAATCAGTTTACGTGGGAGATAATATGCTTGATGCACTTATCTCAGTTAAAACCAGGGAAGAACTGATCGGTGATATAATCATGCTTTTGCAATCACCTGCCAAAAACGTTATTTCAGCCCTTCAATCAGGTGGAAATACAATTCATGGTGTTCTTGAAACACTATCAAAAAGAGAAGAATAATAAAGTGTAATCAAATTAAAAATCGATAAAAATGGCAGATCTTAAGAAATTTGCAGAGGAACTGGTTAACTTATCTGTAAAAGAAGTAAATGAACTGGCTAAAATACTTAAAGACGAGTACGGTATTGAACCTGCTGTTGCTGCAGTAGCTGTTGCCGGACCGGCCTCAAGTGAAGCAGCCGCTGTTGAAGAGAAATCATCATTTGATGTAATTCTCAAAAGCGCAGGAGGCATGAAACTCCAGATTGTAAAATTAGTTAAGGACATCACCGGCCTTGGACTGAAAGAAGCTAAAGCAGTAGTTGATGCTGCTCCTTCCGCAGTTAAAGAAGGTGTTTCCAAAGAAGAGGCTGAAGCTATTAAAGGTCAATTAGTTGAAGCAGGAGCTGAAGTTGAACTTAAATAAGTTATACCTATTCACTGGGTTATTGGTTTAGTCCCGATTTTTCGGGACTAGGCCTTTTTGTTCTTTAAATATTAAGTTCACTTAATCTTTTAATAAATGTCCTCAAAAAATACCGAAAGAATAAGTTTCGCATCCAGAAAAAATCAGCTCGAATACCCTGATTTTCTGGAGATTCAGTTGAAATCCTTCGGTGAGTTTTTTCAGCTTGGAACGACTCCCGAAAACAGGAAAAGAGAAGGACTTTTCAAAGTCTTTACTGAAAATTTCCCGATAACTGATACTAGGAACAATTTCGTTCTTGAATTTCTGGATTATTATATTGACCCTCCACGTTATACAATTGAAGAATGTATCGAACGCGGACTTACATTCAGCGTTCCTCTTAAAGCTAAACTAAAACTTTACTGTACCGACCCTGAACATGAGGATTTCGATACAGTTATCCAGGATGTATATCTTGGTACAGTACCATACATGACCGATCGTGCTACCTTCGTTATTAATGGTGCTGAAAGAGTGGTCGTTTCACAGCTGCACAGATCCCCCGGAGTTTTCTTTGGTCAAAGTGTACATGCAAACGGGACTAAACTTTATTCCGCCAGAATTATTCCTTTCAAGGGATCCTGGATCGAATTTGCCACAGATATTAATAATGTGATGTATGCTTATATCGACAGAAAGAAAAAACTGCCGGTAACTACCCTTCTCCGCGCTATCGGGTTCGAGAGCGATAAGGAGATACTCGAGATTTTTAACCTTGCCGAAGAACATAAGGTTTCCAAAACCAATATCAAGAAACTTGTCGGACGTAAACTGGCTGCCAGGGTGCTGAAGACATGGGTCGAAGACTTTGTTGATGAGGATACCGGCGAGGTTGTTTCAATTGAAAGAAATGAAGTAATCCTCGACAGGGAAACGGTAATTGAACCGGAACATGTCGATATGATAGTAGACTCAGGTGCAAAAGCAATACTTCTGCATAAAGATGATACTACTCTCTCGGACTACGCAATCATATATAATACACTTCAGAAAGACCCATGTAACTCTGAGAAAGAGGCAGTTATTTATATTTATCGCCAGCTGCGTAATGCTGAACCACCCGACGAGGCAACAGCCCGCGATGTGATCGATAAACTGTTTTTCTCGGATAAGAGATATGATCTCGGTGAGGTAGGACGTTACAGGATTAACAAAAAACTGGGTCTGAACACCGACATGGGTACTAAGATTCTGACACGTGAAGATATAATCAAAATTATCGGTTACCTTATCGAGCTTATTAACTCCAAAACCGATATTGATGATATCGACCACCTGAGTAACAGGAGGGTCCGTACCGTTGGTGAACAACTATATTCACAGTTCGGAGTTGGTCTTGCAAGAATGGCAAGAACTATTCGTGAAAGAATGAATGTCAGGGATAATGAGGTGTTTACACCTGTTGACCTGATAAACTCAAAAACCCTTTCATCGGTTATTAACTCATTCTTCGGAACAAACCAGCTTTCACAATTCATGGACCAGACAAACCCTCTGGCTGAAATGACACACAAACGTCGTCTTTCTGCACTGGGCCCCGGAGGTCTTTCGCGTGAAAGAGCAGGATTTGAGGTCAGGGACGTTCACTATACACACTACGGACGCCTTTGCCCCATTGAAACACCTGAAGGTCCGAATATCGGTCTCATATCTTCACTCTGCGTTTATGCAAAAATAAATACACTTGGGTTTATCGAAACGCCTTACCTTAAAGTTAAGGATTCCCAGGTTGATTTCAGTGAAGATGGTGTTATATGGCTGAGCGCTGAAGAAGAAGAAGAAAAAATGATTGCCCAGGCTAATGCTCCGCTTCTTAAAGACGGACATTTCGAAAATCTCAGGGCAAAATGCAGATACGAGGCTGATTATCCATTTGAAGAGGTTTCTAAAGTCGACCTTATGGACGTTGCACCAAATCAGATCGCCTCAATAGCCGCATCTCTTATCCCATTTCTCGAACACGACGATGCCAACAGGGCACTTATGGGATCAAACATGATGCGCCAGGCTGTTCCGCTCATTAACCCCGAAGCTCCGATAGTAGGCACAGGCCTAGAAGCCCAGGTAATAAGAGACAGCCGTATCTTATTTGCTGCTGAAGGCGACGGAGTGGTTGAATTTGTTGACTCAAATGAAATAGTAGTAAGATACACCCGTACCGACGAAGAAAAGTTTGTAAGCTTCGATGATGACATCAAACGTTACACTCTTCCGAAATACAAAAAAACAAACCAGAATACCTGTATTAACCTTATACCTATTGTCAGAAAAGGCGAAAAAGTATCTAAAGGTCAGGTACTTTCGGAAGGCTACGGAACCAAACATGGCGAACTCGCACTGGGAAGGAACCTTAAAGTGGCTTTCATGCCATGGAAAGGTTATAACTTCGAGGATGCAATTGTTATCTCAGAGAAAGTTGTTCAGGAAGATTACTTCACATCTGTTCATATCGATGAGTACCAGCTTGAAGTACGCGATACAAAACGTGGTCTTGAAGAACTTACATCCGATATACCAAACGTAAGCGAGGAAGCTACCAAGAACCTCGATGAGAATGGACTTATCAGGATTGGAGCGCATATCAGACCAGGTGATATTCTGATTGGTAAAATTACACCTAAAGGTGAATCAGACCCATCACCCGAAGAAAAACTGCTTCGTGCTATCTTCGGCGATAAGGCTGGCGATGTTAAAGACGCTTCTCTTAAAGCAGGGCCATCTCTCGACGGTGTTGTGATAGATAAAAAACTGTTTACAAGAGCTATAAAAGACAGGAAAGCCAAAGCAGTTGAAAAACCGCTGCTCGACAAAATCGAAACCGAGTTCAACAGAAGTGCTGATGAACTTAAAGCCAGACTTGTTGATAAGCTTTTCATTCTTGTTAATGGTAAAACTTCACAGGGCGTAAAGGATTATCTGAACGTTGATGTAATTCCTAAGGGAAGCAAGTTCACTTTGAAACAGCTTCAGGAGGTTGATTTCCTTAACGTAAATCCCAGTAAATGGACCACCGATAAGAAGAAAAATGACAGTATCAAACAACTTCTGCATAATTATATTATTAAGTACAAGGAGATTGACGGTGTCTACAAACGCCGGAAGTATAATATCACTATCGGCGATGAGCTTCCAGCTGGTATAGTACGTCTCGCAAAAGTATATATTGCCAAGAAGCGTAAGGTTAAAGTGGGAGATAAGATGGCAGGACGTCATGGTAACAAAGGTATCGTTGCCAGGATCGTACGTGCTGAAGATATGCCTTTTCTTGAAGATGGCACGCCTGTTGATATTGTACTTAATCCGCTTGGTGTTCCTTCGAGGATGAACCTTGGCCAGATTTATGAAACTGTTCTTGGATGGGCAGGTCAGAAACTCGGGCTTACATTCTCTACACCTATATTCGATGGTGCAACTATAAATCAGATCACTGATTACACCGAAGAGGCTGGAGTTCCAAAATACGGAAAGACTTACCTTTATGATGGTGGAACAGGCGAAAGATTCGATCAGCCTGCAACCGTAGGCGTTATATACATGCTTAAACTAGGCCACATGGTTGATGATAAGATGCATGCCCGTTCAATTGGGCCATACTCCCTTATCACTCAGCAACCTTTAGGTGGTAAAGCTCAGTTCGGAGGTCAGCGTTTTGGTGAAATGGAAGTGTGGGCACTTGAAGCATTCGGTGCTGCTCATATCCTGCAGGAGATACTCACAATTAAATCTGATGATGTTGTTGGCCGCGCCAAAGCATATGAGGCAATTGTGAAAGGCGAACCAATGCCTTTACCAGGTATCCCTGAATCACTTAATGTTCTCTTACATGAACTGAGAGGTCTCGGACTAAGCGTAATACTTGATTAAGTATTTCGCCGTGTTTTGAATTTTTAGTTTTAGAATAAAAAAATATTCAGCATATGTCATTCAGAAGAGATAACAAAACGAAGACCAGTTACTCAAAAATCTCAATAGGTCTGGCTTCACCTGAAGAAATACTTGATCGTTCAAGTGGTGAAGTACTGAAGCCCGAAACTATTAATTACCGTACCTACAAGCCTGAGCGCGACGGATTATTCTGCGAAAGGATATTTGGCCCGGTAAAAGATTACGAGTGCCATTGTGGAAAATACAAAAGAATCCGTTATAAAGGAATCGTTTGCGACCGTTGCGGTGTTGAAGTAACAGAAAAGAAGGTTCGCCGCGAAAGAATGGGACATATTTCACTTGTTGTTCCGGTTGCTCATATCTGGTATTTCCGTTCATTGCCAAATAAGATCGGGTATCTTCTGGGCCTTCCGACCAAGAAGCTTGATTCAATTATTTATTATGAGAGATATGTAGTCATTAATCCCGGTATCAAAGCTGTGGATGGTGTTAAATATCTCGATTTCCTTACAGAAGAAGAATACCTCGAGATTACTGAATCACTTCCAAAAGAAAACCAGTATCTTGAAGAAAATCATCCCGATAAATTTGTTGCAGATATGGGCGCTGAAGCCCTTTATAAGCTTCTGAGCCGTATAGATCTCGATGAGATGTCATATTCTCTTCGTCACAGGGCAAATACCGAAACTTCACAACAACGTAAAAATGAAGCGCTTAAGCGTCTTCAGGTTGTTGAAGCCTTCCGAGATTCCAAAGCGGTTAACAAACCGGAATGGATGATCATTAAAGTAGTTCCTGTTATTCCACCTGAACTGAGACCCCTTGTTCCTCTCGATGGCGGACGTTTTGCAACAAGCGACCTGAACGACCTTTACAGAAGGGTTATAATCAGGAACAATCGTCTGAAAAGACTTATTGAGATCAAGGCTCCCGAAGTGATCCTGCGTAATGAAAAACGTATGCTACAGGAGGCTGTAGATTCATTGTTTGATAATTCAAGGAAGGCAAATGCTGTAAAAACAGATGCAAACCGTCCTCTTAAATCACTTAGTGACAGTCTGAAAGGGAAACAGGGAAGGTTCCGTCAGAACCTCCTCGGTAAGAGGGTTGACTATTCTGCCCGTTCCGTAATTGTTGTTGGCCCGGAACTCGCACTTCACGAATGTGGGTTGCCAAAGGATATGGCAGCAGAACTATATAAGCCATTTATTATCCGTAAACTTATTGAACGAGGCATAGTAAAAACTGTAAAGTCAGCTAAGAAAATTGTTGACAGGAAAGACCCGGTTGTCTGGGATATTCTTGAAAACGTTCTTAAGGGGCATCCGGTTCTTCTAAACCGAGCTCCTACACTTCACCGGCTTGGTATTCAGGCATTCCAGCCGAAACTTATTGAAGGTAAGGCTATCCAGCTCCACCCGCTTGTATGTACAGCTTTTAACGCTGACTTCGATGGTGACCAGATGGCTGTTCATCTTCCTCTCGGAAATGGCGCAGTTCTTGAAGCTCAGATGCTTATGCTTGCTTCACACAATATTCTTAACCCTGCTAACGGTGCTCCTGTAACTGTTCCTTCACAGGATATGGTTCTTGGTCTGTATTATATTACAAAAGGAAGAAAGAGCTCAGCTGCCGAGAAAGTAAGAGGCGAAGGTTCTACATTCTATTCACCCGAAGAAGTAAATATTGCATATAACGAAGGTCGGATAGATCTTCATGCTGTTATAAAAGTTAAAGTCGACGACAGGGTAAATGGTGAATTCGTTAACCATATTCTTGAAACAACTGTTGGACGGGTTATCTTCAATCAGTTTGTTCCCCGTGAAGTTGGCTATATTAATGAGATCTTAACAAAGAAATCATTAAGGGATATTATAGGTCGTGTTCTTAAGCTTGCAGGGACTGCGAAAACCGCTGATTTCCTTGATGCAATTAAGAACCTTGGATTCCATATGGCATTTAAGGGTGGCCTGTCATTTAACCTTGATGATGTTATTATACCTGCAGAGAAGGAAAAATTTGTTGCTGAAGGATATGAGCAGGTTGAGGAGGTTTTGAGTAACTATAGCATGGGATTCATTACCAACAACGAACGTTACAACCAGATAATTGATATCTGGACACATGTTAACGCAAGGCTGACTCAGACTCTGATGAAACAGCTCTCCACAGACAAGCAGGGATTCAACTCAGTTTATATGATGCTTGATTCAGGCGCCAGGGGTTCAAAGGAACAGATACGTCAGCTGTCGGGGATGAGGGGTCTTATGGCAAAACCTCAGAAATCAGGTGCTTCGGGTTCGGAGATTATCGAAAACCCTATCCTTTCTAACTTTAAAGAGGGACTGTCAGTTCTTGAGTACTTTATTTCAACCCACGGTGCCCGTAAAGGTCTTGCTGATACTGCTCTTAAAACAGCTGATGCCGGTTATCTGACCCGCCGTCTTGTTGACGTTTCACAGGATGTCATTATTAATGAAGAAGACTGTGGAACACTGAGAGGATTGATCGCTACAGCTATAAAGAAAAATGAGGAAGTTGTTGAATCACTGTACGAAAGAGTTCTCGGACGTACAACTGTTCATAATGTTTACCATCCTCTTACAGGAGAACTTATTGTAGAATCGGGACAGGAGCTAACTGAAGATCTTGCCAGGAAGATTGAAGATTCTCCGATCGAACAGGTCGAGATCCGTTCGGTTCTCACTTGCGAATCAAAAAAAGGAGTCTGTGCCAAATGTTATGGCCGAAACCTCGCGAACGGACTAATGGTTCAGAAAGGTGAGGCTGTTGGTGTAATAGCTGCACAAAGTATCGGTGAACCCGGAACCCAGCTGACTCTTCGTACATTCCACGTTGGAGGTACCGCATCAAACATTACTACCGAGTCAAGGCTTGTTGCACGCTACGGTGGTATTGCTGAAATTGAAGAGATAAGAACTGTTCCTAAAAAAGACAACGAAAAAGGTGACATAGATATAGTTATCGGACGACTTGCAGAATTAAGAATTATTGACAAGAAAACCGGTATTGCTCTCACAACCCATACAATTCCTTATGGATCAAAACTTTATATTAAACCAGGACAGGAAATTGAAAAGGGTAAGCTTATCTGCGAATGGGATCCGTTCAATGCCGTTATCATTTCGGAACTTGCTGGTAAGATCGGTTATGATTACCTTATTGAAGGTATAACCTTCCGCGAGGAGTCAGATGAACAGACCGGATTTAAAGAAAAAGTAATTATAGAGAGCAGGGACAAAACCAAAAACCCTGCTATTAAAATTCTGGGACCGAAAGGTGAAGAACTTAGAGTTTACAACCTCCCTGTAGGATCTCACCTTGTTGTGGATACGGATAAGATGTTAGAAGCAGGTGAAGTGCTTGCTAAAATACCTCGTGCAGTTGGAAAATCGGGTGATATAACCGGAGGTCTTCCTCGTGTTACAGAATTATTCGAAGCACGTAACCCATCCAATCCGGCAACTGTATCCGAAATCGATGGTGAAGTTACTTTTGGTAAGATCAAAAGAGGCAACAGGGAAATTACCATCAAGTCAAAGACTGATGAAACCAAGAAATATCTGGTACCTCTTTCAAAACAGATCCTTGTTCAGGAAAATGATTATGTGAAGGCAGGTATTCCTCTTTCCGACGGAGCCATTACACCATCAGATATTCTGGCAATTAAAGGCCCTACAAAAGTTCAGGAATATATTGTCAATGAGATCCAGGAAGTGTATCGTTTACAGGGTGTAAAAATCAATGATAAGCATTTTGAAATCATTGTGCGCCAGATGATGCGCAAGGTTGAGATCGTCGATCCGGGTGATACAAAATTTCTTGAACGTCAGGTAGTTGATAAACTTGAGTTCATGGATGAAAATGACTGGATTTATGGAAAGAAAGTTATAGTTGATTCCGGTGATTCTCAGACACTTCGCCCTGGAATGATTATCTCGGCACGTAAATTAAGAGACGATAATTCGGTTCTGAAACGTCGTGACCTGAAGATCGTTGAAGCGAGGGATGCAATTCCTGCAACTTCAAGCCAGGTTCTGCAAGGTATTACAAGAGCTTCTCTTCAGACGAAAAGCTTCTTCTCAGCTGCTTCTTTCCAGGAAACAACCAAGGTTCTGAATGAAGCTGCCATACTGGGCAAGATTGACAGACTTGAAGGGCTGAAGGAGAACGTTATTGTTGGACACCTAATCCCGGCAGGAACCGGACAACGTCAATACAACGGAATTATAGTCGGATCACTTGAGGAATACGAAAGCCTTGTTGGCGTTGATCAGGAAGCTGAAGCTGGCGCTGAAAAAGGTAAGTAAACTAAATAATTATTACCATGACAGATCCAAAGAATCAGCAACAAATCAGTATTGAACTGAATGAAGAAGTGGCCCAGGGAACATATTCAAACCTTGCTGTTATAACTCACTCAGCCTCTGAATTTGTTATCGACTTTGTACGGATTATGCCTGGAATACCTAAAGCTCAGGTAAAATCGAGAATTATACTTACTCCTGAACATGCAAAGAGACTAGTTGCAGCATTACAGGATAATATTGGGAAGTATGAATCTGTTCATGGAACTATAAAAGAAGTAAAAGGATCGGGGCCATTGATGCCATTAAACTTTGGTGGTCCGACTGCCCAGGCCTGATTTGCTTTTAACAATAATTTACAGCCGTCATACTCTTGTTTTGACGGCTTATTTTTTTGTTATCATTGAAATAAAAGGTTACTTTGTCCGTTGATTAAAATAACCGCAAAAAGACAGATTTAAAATGAGAGGAAAGATTATTAGAAAACTCCTTGTGATATTTATCGTTATTATACCGGTTTTTACCTATTCAGATTGTAAGAAGCAGAAGAAATGTGGTTGCAATGGAGATATCCTTTATCAACTTACCATGACGCCTTCAACGGTTTATTTTAGCGCCAGTGGAGGCAGTATATATTTTTCCCCCCTTGCTGACCCTTACTCAACTTATTATTTCTGCAATCCCTCCGAGATGTTTTCAAAATTAGCAGATGCAAAATCAGGTGATATTCTTCAGGTAACCGGTAAGGTATTCTGGGATTGTTCCTATGTTTATCAATCCAGTAATTATAATTATGGGTCTCCGTATAAAACTTACCAGGTAGTAGTAACCGATGTTATCTCAAATCTTTACGGTAAGAAATAACTCACAGATCCCAAAAACATATTAATCCTCGTCTGATTTATTATAGTTTTCCGATTCGGGATGTAGTCCATTAGCCTGCTGCTGCGATTATAAATTCTTCAGACAATTTCGTATATTTCTGAAAAATTCAGTGATGAATCAATTTAACATATCTTTTGCAGGAGCAGGAAGAGCCGGAAGTGCTATTTGCAGGGAACTGTTTAACGCGGGTTACAATATCGATATGATTGTTTCAGAATCTGAAAGAAGTAGCAGGTTATTGGCTGAATCATGCAATGCCTCATGGTCGACAGATCTCATTTTCCCTGAGTCAACTCAGGTAATAGTGGTAGCAGTTCCTGACCAAAGATTAAAAAACGTTCTTACTGAAATCAGATGCCATCCCCATACTTTAGTTATCCATACTGCAGGAAGTTATGGCATGGATATTTTCCCTGAAAGTATTAAACAAAAAGGCGTTTTTTATCCTTTGCAAACATTCACAAGGGATAGGGTTGTCAGTTTCAAAGGCCTCCCTTTTTTGCTTGAATCATCAGACGATCAATCATCGGTATGTATGAAAATCCTCGTAGAATCAATCGGGGGTAAAGTGCATTATGTAGATACTGAACATAGAAGGATTCTACATCTGGCAGCCGTGTTTCTCAATAACTTTACAAATCATATGCTTACATCAGGAAAGGAAGTAACCACAAGAGCTGGTATTTCATTCGAACTATTTATACCTTTAATAAATGAAACAATTTCAAAAGCGCTGACAATCGGTCCGGAAAATTCCCAGACTGGTCCTGCCATACGCAATGATCAGAATACAATTGAAAAACATTTGGAATTACTATCTTTCTCTCCTGATTTGCAGAGCATATATAAAGACATGACACAATCAATAATTAAATACTATAATAAGAAAGACCCCCATTTACGGGGACTGGGGACAAATAGCAGGGGGCAAAAGGATAAAAAGACAGAAGACAATAATTAACCAATATGACTAATTTTAAAGAAGACCTTGTACGTGTAAAAGCATTTGTTTTTGATATTGATGGCGTATTGTCGCAACAGACAGTAAGCCTGAATTCTTTTGGCGTCCCGAACAGAACCGTTAACCTTAGAGATGGATATGCTTTACAGCTTGCAGTTAAAAAAGGTTACCCGATTGGAATTATTTCCGGAAGCCGCTCAAAGGAATATCAGCGAAGGCTTAAAATGCTGGGAATAAAGGATATATATCTTAACAGCCGCGCAAAACTTGATCATTTCAATACTTTTCTGAAAAGGCATAATCTTAATAAGTCAGATGTTTTATTCATGGGTGATGATATCCCTGATTTCGCAGTTATGAAAGAAGCCGGAGTGGCTGTTTGCCCTTCCGATGCTGATATTGAGATCAGGCAGGTTGCAGCTTATATCTCCGATAAAAAAGGCGGGGAAGGGTGTGTACGGGATATTATTGAACAAGTACTGAGATTACATGACAACTGGATGGATTCTGACGCATTTACATGGTAAATTATGAAAGCATTTCTTAAACTGATCAGATGGCAGAATCTTCTCATAGTTATTCTTACTATGGTACTGATGAGGTATGCGGTACTCGCCCCTTTAATCAGTAAAATTGGTGTCATTCTTACAAAAGGTACCGGAGAAGAGATCCCGATGACTCTTCAGTTTCCATGGTATGACTTCATTTTGTTAATTTTGGCAACTGTTTTTCTGACTGCCGGAGGTTATGTGATAAATGATTATTTCGATATACAGACAGATCTTATTAATAAAGGGAAAGTCATCGTTGGTACAAAAATACCGAGACGTCTGGCGATGATGTGGCATAACATTTTTAATATAGCCGGTGTGGCAGCTGGTTTCTATATTTCATGGAAGGCAGGTTATCTGATGCTGGGAGCGCTCTTTCTGATAGTGTCAGGATTGCTTTATTTTTATTCAGCAAGTTATAAAAGGCAGTTTCTTGTCGGAAATGTAATTGTGGCATTGCTCACTGCAATGGTACCTCTTCTGGTTGTTTGTTATGAATGGCCGGCTTTATACAGGTTTTATACTATTAATGCTATATCCCTTCCTGAGTTTAACTTTATTTTCTATTGGATTGGCGGATTTGCTTTGTTTGCATTTTTAACTACGCTGACCAGAGAGATTATTAAAGACATAGAGGATTTTGAAGGGGATGTTGCCTATGGCAGAAATACTGTTCCTGTGGTAATAGGAGTACTCTCAGCCAGAGTGGTTTCGATATGCCTTATAATTCTTACTGTTGCTTTCCTTTATCTGGTCTGGTATTTCTTTATTAATGATATTTTTACGCTTATTTACCTCTCAGTGGCAATTGTTCTGCCTCTGTTATTTGTCATTTATAAGTTGGTTATCAGCAAAAGCAGGAAACAGCTTCATTATGCAAGCAGCTTTATGAAAATTGTTATGCTCACCGGAATATTTTATTCAGTTGTGGTAAAAATAATACTCACCTGGAACCTTTTCTGAATATGATAGTTGATAACCTGAATAACTATAGAATAATTCTGGCTTCACGTTCACCACGCAGGCAGCAGCTTCTACGTGAACTGGGTCTGAATTTTGAAGTTGTAATAAGAGAATTTAACGAATCTTTTCCTGATGATCTTACGGGCGAAGAAATAGCCAGGTATATTGCACATGAAAAGGCGATCTTATTTAAAAAAGAAATAACTGATAATGAAATTGTTATCACAGCAGATACAATTGTATGGTGTAACAAAAAGGTACTTGGGAAACCTGCTGATCACGAAGATGCAACCCGGATCCTGAAAGAAATCTCCGGAAACACGCATGAAGTTATCACAGGTGTTACGCTTCTATCTAAATCAAAAGAGCTGACTTTTTCTGAATCAACAAAAGTTACATTTGAGTCTATAGCTGAAGACGAGATCTCTTATTACATTGAAAAATATAAACCATACGATAAAGCAGGAGCATATGGTATTCAGGAATGGATCGGTATTATTGCCTGCAGCCATATTGATGGTTCTTATTTCAATGTTGTAGGGCTGCCTGTTCAAAGACTCTACAAAGAACTTCAGAACTTCATAATGTAATAAGACAATAACATGAGAAACAAACTACTGATTACCTGGATGTTACTGACAACACTCCTGATGCCTGCCATGAGGGCTGATGAAGGAATGTGGATACCTCTCCTGATTGAAAAATACAACATAAAGCTGATGCAGGAGAAGGGCTTCAAACTTTCAGCTGAGGATATCTACAGCGTTAATAAGGCCTGTATGAAAGATGCTGTTATATTGTTCGGTGGTGGTTGTACCGGTGAAATAATTTCACCCGATGGACTGTTGATAACAAATCATCACTGCGGATATGGACAGATACAGAAACATTCATCCCTTGATCATGATTATCTTACAAACGGATTCTGGGCTATGTCGCGCGGGGAAGAATTACCTAATCCCGGCCTCTCAGTAACCTTCCTCAAAAGGATGGAAGAGGTTACTGATGCGGTTTTGAATGGTGTAACAGATGGAATGGAAGCAGAGGAGAGAGATAGATTAATTAGTTCAAATATCTCGGAAATCACAAAAAAAGTTATTGAAGGAACAGGTTATACTGCATTTGTAAGACCATTTTACATGGGAAAACAATACTTTCTTTTTGTTAATGAATCATTCATGGATATTCGTCTCGTGGGTGCTCCCCCTTCTGCTATAGGAAAATTTGGAGGTGAAACTGACAACTGGGTCTGGCCACGTCATACAGGTGACTTTTCACTTTTCAGAATATATGCAAACAAAGAGAATAAGCCTGCTGAGTACTCGAAAGAAAATGTTCCGTTTAAGCCTCTCTATCATTTCCCGATATCACTTAAAGGTGTTAAAGAAGGCGATTTTACAATGGTTTTCGGATACCCGGGTACAACTGCAGAGTATGTTCCCTCTTATCATATCGAAATGGTGAAGGACCATCTTAATCCCAAAATGATTGTGATAAGAACGAAAAAAATTGAAATCATGGAAACAGCTATGAACACTGACCCGTTGATAAGGATCCAGTATTCAGCTAAGAAATCAAATCTGGCTAACGCCTGGAAGAAATGGATAGGTGAGAGTCAGGGATTGGAAAAGATGTCGACAATTGAGAAGAAAAGAGAATATGAAAAACGGCTCACTCTTTGGATTAATGAGGACAATAATCGTAAAGCCAGATATGGTAACCTTCTTCCGAAGTATAAAGAATATTATGCCGGACTCAATGAGTATAATATTGTGAATAGCTATACCAATGAAGTCTTTTTCAATAGCGGAGTTGAAGCAATAAGCTTTGCCAGGAATATTAAGGCATTGGCAGAATTATTTAAAACAAAGCCGGATGGGGAGAAAGTAAAAGTCATGAAAATTAATTTACTTGCGACCGCCGGAAGCTTCTTTAAAAACTACAATGTTGCCACAGATAAAAAGCTTTTTGTTTCACTGATGACATTGTACGGTGAGAATATTGATCTGAAATGGCAGGCATCTGAATATATCAGGCTTAAGAATTCGTGCAAGGGAAATTTTTCATCAATTGCTGACAAGGTGTATGGGAAGACAATTTTTTCAGATGAAGCCAGGTTTATCGCGTTCGTAAAGGGGTTTAATTCAGCCAGTGTCAGTAAACTGAATAAAGATCCATTTTACACTATTGCTATAAATGTTTCGGATTTTCTGGCTGCAAATGTAAGGCCTGAATTGGCCAGGCTCAACGGGGAGATACAAAACCTTAACCGTGATTATATGACCGCGCAGATGGAGTTCGATAAAGAAAAGATTTTCTATCCGGATGCGAATTTAACTTTGAGGGTTACTTATGGAACAGTAAAAGGATATGTGTCAAAAGATGCGGTATATTATACTCATTATACGACCCTGAAAGGAATTATGGAGAAAGACAATCCGGATATTTATGATTATGATGTTCCAGAGAAACTCAGGCAATTATATAAGACCAAAGATTATGGCCGTTACACCCAGAATGGTGAAGTACCTGTCTGCTTTATAGCCAATAATCATACGACAGGTGGAAATTCGGGCAGCCCTGTAATAAACGCGGATGGTCAGCTAATAGGGATAAACTTCGACAGAGCCTGGGAAGGAGTTGCGAGCGACCTTGCCTATAATCCTGAACAGAGCCGTAATATAAGCCTTGATATCAGATATGCCCTATTTATAATTGACAAGTTTGCGGGTGCAGGATACCTTCTCAAAGAAATGACAATTTCGGAATGAAAATTGTAGCGGATGATAAAATTCCATTTCTGAAGGGAGCACTTGAGTCTCTGGCTGAAATGGTTTATGTCCCGGGAAATCAGATCAGCAGAGAACTAATTATGGACGCTGATGCTCTGCTGATAAGGACACGCACCAAGTGTACAGAGGATCTGCTTAATGGAACAGGAGTAAGATTCATAGGCACTGCTACAATCGGATTCGATCATATTGATACTTCTTACTGCGATAGCAATAATATAGCGTGGACAAATGCACCTGGATGTAATTCATCGTCGGTTCAGCAATATATTACCGCGGCCCTGCTTAAACTTGCACAGGATCATAAGTATAACCTGAATGGAAAAACCATCGGGATAGTAGGTGCAGGAAATGTAGGAGCCAAAGTTGAAAAAATTGCCAGAATACTTGGGATGAATGTTTTGCTAAACGATCCTCCCCGTCAAAGAAGAGAGGGAGATAAGAACTTTGTTTCACTTGGAACAATTCTTACTGATTCAGATATAATCACTGTTCATGTTCCGCTTACACTATCAGGCGAAGATAAAACCTATCATCTGTTTAATGACGAGATCTTTAAAAAGATGAAAAAAGGAACCTGGTTTTTTAACTCCTCCAGAGGTGAAGTGACAGACTCAGGTGCGCTGAAGAAAATCCTGATAAAGGGAAGACTGGGAGGGGCCGTAATTGATGTTTGGGAAAATGAACCGGATATTGATCTTGACCTTATGGCAAATACTTTTATTGCCACACCCCATATAGCAGGCTATTCCACAGATGGTAAGGCCAATGGCACTGCTATGGTAGTCAATTCTTTATGCCGTTTCTTCAATCTTCCGCCCGAAAACTGGTATCCCGGAAATGTTCCTCTTCCTTTAAATACTGCGATAACTATAAAAGGGAAGGGGAAATCAGACTATGACATAATCAGGGAAGCTGTTTTCCATAGCTATAATATTGCCGATGACGATATAAAGCTTCGTTTCTCGCCAGCTGATTTTGAAAAACTTAGAGGAGGATACCCTCTCAGAAGAGAGTTTACTTCCTATTCAATAGATATGACCGGAGGAACAGAAAAGGTCAGGGAAATACTTAATAATATGGGATTTAAAATTCTATAGGAACCTTTTCCCTGGCTAAAGCAAACTCCTTAACCTGAAATACAAATGCCTGAAGCCTGGTATCGAGGGAAACAGAGTCCTGACCATCATAAGCAATATTAATGAATGGAATGTTGTTATGATCTTTTCTGAAGGTATCGCTTACAGAGGCAACGACTGTTCCGGGCATGCATGTAAAGGGCAGGATAGCGGCTATTCCGGTAACACCTTTATTATAAAGGGCTACTGAAGTGCCCATTGCAATGGCGGGATCACCATCATAAAACTTACTGATATAAGGATTGCAAAGACTTAGCATTTCATGAAGTGAAACATCCTTCCCGCGATCCGTAAACTCTTTAATATTTCTTAATAATGACCTTGCTATAATGTCCTGACCTACTTCCTGAATTCTCGACTTGATAACCCCTTTAGTGTCATTCTTCCACCGGCTGTCGCGGGTAAATCTGTAAGTGGAATAATGCAGCCATTCTGAGAATGGTCCGATAATAACCTCAGCTCCAAGGTCTTCAAGCCTGTTCGCAATACTACCGTTACAACCGGAGTTGTCGCGCATAAATATCTCACCAATAATAGCTACCACTGGTTTCTTCACACTCATATGAGTTTTCACAGCTTTGAAATCGTATACAATACTCGTCAGCACATTATGCAGCCCTTTGGATCCTTTTTCAATACATTTTTCAAGTTTTGCAAGTGACTTGTTATAAAGAATATCGCATTCCCCTTTATTAATTTCATAGGGCCTGGTTTCCCTGTAAATTTTCCTGAGATAATCGCACACTAAAAACGCTTTCCATGCATTTATTCTGAATTTCTGGCTGTGTTTACCTGCAACATCAGCATATGAGGTATCGTTGGAAGGTGTTATAAGCTCAGCGTCTTTGTAGCCAAGCTTGTCAAAAAGTACTCTGTGAAACTGGTTATATTGTCCAAAACGGCATGGGCCATTATGATCAGGCATAAAGAAGCTCATTTTTGAGGGATCTGCACCCGGCTCCTGTAATTTTTTTATAAAACTACCTGTAGTGCAGATCATAGGGAAGCATTCTTTTGAAGATGTATATTTTCTTCCGATTGCCAGATCTTCTGCTGTTTGTTTAGGTAAAACCTCTGAAGCAATTCCACATCCGCGTGCAGCTGCTGCAATAAGGTATGCACTGTCGTTCATATACGGAAAATATAGTATCCGTTCTTTTTGGGGTGATGCCGGCCCGGTTCTTGGTCTGATAATCTGATACTCTTTCTTTTCGTTCTTTTCAGCGCCTTTCAGACTATCGAGGAAAGCTTCAATACGTGTAACCATTCCGGCATCAGCTGAATGTTCATCAACTTCGAGATGGAGGAACGGTTTCCCTTTTAGCTCTTCAGTAATATAATGCCATATGAACGAATCGGGTCCGCAGCGGAAATTGCTCAGGTAAATTGCATAAAGTCCGTCAGTTTTTGCAACCATTTGAGCGGCAGCTATCATTTTTTGTCCGTTGGGCCAGTACATATTCCTGTAACTGTCGAAGATCTTATACTCCGACAGATCAAGCATATCGACAGGTATTGGCATAACGTTCTGGTTTATAAGCTTTTCTACCAGTCCAAGATTCAGATGAGAATCAGAGCTGTTATATGGTCTGCCCAGCAATACTGCAGGCCGACAGTTTTCCGGCAGTGAATTAAGTATTTTCTTCCCATATTCAATCAGACTGTTTTCGAATTCAATCTGAATTTTATCTGCTTTATAAATTGCTTTTTTTATCTCCACTTTCTCTATTCCGAATTTGTCATGGAAAAACTCAGATAACTCCGGAACAAGAGCCCTTTCAAAGAATCTGAAATGAAGCGTAGGCACTAAAAGTTTGGATTCGTCAACTTTACCCCGGAGTGCAGCTTTTACCATAAATGGATATGTCTGTACCCATGGGCAGTTACAATTATTTGTCGGGTTACCTTCCTTCTTTTTCGCGTTAACAATGAATGGCAGAAAAATATAATCAACTCCTTTTTCAATCAGATCGATCACGTGACCATGCATAAGTTCTACTGGCAGACAAGTCTCCGCGGTTATTGTCTCAATAGATTTGTTCACCAGATCTTTATCTGATTCTTTTGAAAGCACAACAGTGAATCCAAGGTGTTCAAAGAAGGTTCTCCAGAAAGGAAATTGCTGATAGTATACCATCAGAGATCTTGGTATTCCTATAGTTGTAGTTTTCCATACATCATGTTCTGAATAACCATCCATAAGCATTTCAAGTCTCTTCTTGAAGAGGTTTGGAATATCTGTGCGTTCATTTTTCCTGTCGTCAGTCTCATATCTTTCGCATCTTCCACCATAGAAAAGAGGTTTGTTATAACCATCTATTTTAACCCTTCTTATCTCGCAATGATTTGCACATGACTGACAAACAAATCTGCTTATATCATAATTTACATTCCTGACACCAAAGCCTCTGAATCTTGTCTTCTGGCCTTCAGTCATTGACCTTTTGGCCAGTATTGCGGCACCGATTGCGCCGGTTACGTCAAAATGGGGTGGTATTATTATCTTTTTCCCGGTAACCTGTTCAAAAGCAGCAACAACAGCTTTATTATTAGTTACTCCACCCTGGAAAAAGATCTTATTTCCAACCTTACGATCCCCGACAACCTTCTGCAAATAATTATATACAATTGAATACGCAAGTCCGCCAACCAGATTTTCATTTCGTACACCCTTTTGCATAAAAGAGTTCAGGTCAGATTCCATAAAGACAGTACAGCGGTCACCAAGCTTTACCGGACACTCGGATCCAAGTGCCATTTCTCCGAATTCATTAATAATATTGATATTCAGTTTTTCAGCCTGTTCCTCAAGAAAGGAGCCCGTACCTGCTGCACAGACTTTATTCATTTCAAAATCAACCACGACGCCGTTTTCAATACTGATATATTTTGAATCCTGACCGCCTATTTCAAATATTGTTTCAACTGTCGGGTCAAAATCTATTGCAGCTGTAGCCTGAGCTGTGATCTCATTCTGTATTGTATCGGCACCTATAAAGTCACCGGTGAGGTACCGGCCCGATCCGGTTGTTCCAACACCTAAAACTTCAACACTTTCTCCAACCTCATCATAAATCTCTGTCAATCCCTGTCGTATTGCTTCCAGTGGTTTACCAGCCGTTGGAAGATATCTTCTTGAGACAACCCTGTGCTGCCGGTCTATTAAAACTACGTTTGTACTTAGTGAGCCGATGTCAAGTCCTAGATAAACCTGGGTTTTTTCATCGGTTTTAAGTCTGACATCAACATCTTTATTGTATATGGCATCTGATTTTCTGAGAGGAGGGAGGCTGGTAAAGAGAGTTGAATCATTTGCAAGATATTTTCTGAGTTTATCAATTCCACTGAAATGATTCATGTCGAGCTTACACGACCTTGCATACATAACTGCACCAATGGCTCCCATAGAAGCATGATGGGGTGGTATAATCAACTCTTCTTCTGTCAGGTTTAGAACCTCTCTGAAAGCTTTTACCATACCAATATTAGCAGCTACACCACCAGAAAATACAACTGGTTTTTTTATCTCTTTGCTTCTGGCAACATTACTCCTGAAATTTCTGGCCAGAGCAAAGCATAACCCTGCAACAATATCGTGCAAAGGAGTAGCAATCTGCTGATGGTGAATCATATCACTTTTCGCAAAAACACTGCATCGACCTGCAATACGAGGGGGATTGACAGATTTAAGTGCCATCTCCCCAAACTCTTTTTCAATTGGAACTCCGATTCTTCTGGCTTGCTGGTCGAGAAATGACCCTGTTCCTGCGGCACAAATACTATTCATCTCAAAATCTACAAGCCTGGAATGACCATTTAAAGGATCTTTTTCAAGAAGAATTAGTTTTGAATCCTCACCACCGATCTCTACTACCGTTCTGGCATCAGGGAATAAATGGCCAGTTGAAGTTGCCTGTGCGATAATCTCATTTACAAATATTCCGCCAATAAGCTCTGTAGCAAGTTTCCCTCCTGTACCAGTTATAGCTATCCCATTAATTAATTCTGGCGATATCTTATCAAGTATCAGGGTGAGTCTTTCATTAAGTACATTAAATGGCTTCCCATGTACATAATCATAATACTCCTCAAGAATATTATTATCCTTATCCAGAATGACTGTGTTCAGGGACACTGAACCAATATCAAATCCAAGAAAATAGGAACTACCAGATCCGGTAATATTTTTAGAGTCCTGCGTCATTACTTGAATAATTTCAGATTTGATACCTGTTGTAGAAATAACTCTCTGACCCAAAAGTAATTATTATGTGACTTAGAATCAATTTAAATAAACCGGAAGCTGATATATATCATAACGGCACAACAGGAACTGTTACGTCGTTTTTCAGACCCATTCCTCCTGGAGAACCTCCCCGTTTATTCCTACAATCATTTTCTTCACAGGTACCTTCCGTGATGCAACAGCGAGAGCTGCTCTTACCATTTGCAATAATCCTCCGCAGCATGGCACCTCCATCATCATAACAGTAATTGTGTTTATTTTAGCTGTGTCAATCATTGCAGTAAGTTTTTCCACATAAACATCAGTCCCATGGTCGAGTTTCGGACATGCAATTGCCAGTGACTTGCCTTTCAGATGTTTATTATGAAACCCTCCCATTGAAAATGCAACACAGTCAGCAGCAAGCAATAGATCGGAACCCTGGAAATATGATGCATTTGGATTAACAAGATGCATCTGCACGGGCCATTGTCTTAATTCTGAAGGCTGGTCAGCTAAAACCTGACTGTCTTTTGAAGAATCGCGCTTTTCAATAACCATAGTTCTTGATCCCGGACATCCACCTCCTTCATGCACATGGGCATTAGGCAAAACTTGAATTTGTTGAGGGCTTGTTATGACTTTACCGTGATTATGTACCTCATTTACAACTTCATCCAGGTTAAAATTAAGCTCATTGCGAATGCCTTTGAGATATGTGACACCCTCTTGCAGGAAAACTGTTTCCCCATGATCCTTCATATGTTTAAGATGTGCAATTATTGTATTCTTACCCTTATCCTTCATCTGCTCCATAACTCTTACTTCATTGTAGGGCTCAGCTTCGCGGGTCTCGATGGTGATTGCTCCTTCAGGACAATGCCCTATACAGGCACCGAGTCCGTCGCACATTAATTCACTTACCATTCTTACTTTACCGTCTATTACCTGCAAGGCTCCTTCGTGGCAGTTTGGGACGCATTGTCCGCAACCGTTACAAAGTTCTTCATCAATTTTTAAAATATCCCTTTTCATAATTGTATGGGTTAATTGTTTTCTCTTACAAAATTGAAGGAATAGAACCGGATAGATTGTAACATATGTTACAAAATGAATTTATATGTTTCTGCAATATACTTTATCCGTCAAATAGCAACATGATAAGCCACACTACCAGTGTTTTTGATTAACAATTTCGTAATTTTACGTAAAAACCATGGACTATTCTCTTTTATCAGAATCCCCTTTATTCAGAGGGTTAACCGCAATTGAGATTGAAAAAATTCTGTTGCAATTGCCTCACAGGATAAGAAAATATAAGGCCGGCACTCTTATATATCAGAGTGGCGATACGATTAATTCACTGGTTATCGTTTTAGGCGGGATTGTTAAAGGAGAAATGGTTGACTATGCAGGGAGAATAATCAAGATTGAGGATATAAAGGCACCAGGGGCCCTGGCCGCAGCATTTATTTTTGGCAGTATAAATAGGTTTCCGGTAAATGTAATCGCCATTTCAGATACTGATTTACTTGTTGCTGAAAAATCAGATTTCCTGAAACTGCTGAAAAATAATGATAAAATCCTTGTGAACTTCCTTGACCTGATTTCAAACCGTTCCCAATTCCTGTCAGAGAAGATCAAATTTTTGAATTTCAAAACAATAAAAGGCAAACTTGCACAATATATCCTAAAGCTTGCTGATGATCAGAAAAATGAAATTAAGCTCGACAGAACACAGAATGATCTGTCCGATTATTTTGGTGTTGCCAGACCTTCTATCGCGAGAGTTTTAAAGGAAATGGAGCAGGAAGGTTATATTAAAGTTAGTGGCAGGAATATCCTGATCATCGATAAAAACGCACTTCTTAATCTTACACAAGACTAACTATGATTTCTTTTAATCCCACTATTAAACCACATCAGTTATTAGTCATGAATTTTTTGTATTTTTAAAATTGACATTTTTAAAAGAAAGTAAAAGATCAGGTTTTTTGAGATATTAGTTTTGAGAATATCTGTATTTCTAAAATCCATCAGATTGAGCTCTGTTAAGACTATATTTTATTTTTTATGTATTATCCTGACTGTGGTAATTGTTTTTCAATTTGTTATAAATATTAAATATTCATATCCACAACCCGGCGCGTTCGCGGGGAAGAATCTATATAATCCTTATACTGACATAGATACTGCAAAATGGAAACGGGCAAATTTTCATCTTCATACAAGGTTATTGTTTGGATTAACTGATGGTGCCGGAAATTCAGTTCAGATCGCGGACAGTTTTTATAAATTTTTCGGATATGATGTTTCCAGTATCTCTGACTATATGAGGATAAATAACTATAAGAGCAATAACGGAATTTTTATCGCTTCATATGAACATGGATATCAGTACTATAAGACGCATCAGCTTGTTATAAATACAAACAAGATCTTATGGACTGATTATTTTTTCCGTCAGACACTGAACAATAAACAATATATTATTAACAGGTTAAAGAGGGATAGTAGCGCTTTGGTTGCTATAGTTCATCCGAAAACGAGAGATGGATATCTGCTCTCTGATTTTAAACACCTTGGAAATTATGACTATCTTGAAATTGCAGACAGCAAACATGCTTTTTCAATGTATTACGATACAATTCTATCATCGGGGCATCCGGTATTTATTATTGCAAATGACGATTCACATGATTTGTCAGGTTTTACTGATGGTGCTCATAGTTTTAATGTTATTAATGCTGATCCTGATAGTCGCTCAATTATTTGCGCATTACGAACCGGCAAATCGTACGGTGTTGTTCTAAACCTGAAGCCTTATAAAACAAATTATGAAAAGAGAGTGGCTATGGAAAGGTTACCTGTATTAACAGGATTTGAAATACATCATGATACCGTAATAGTGAAAATGAATCAAAAAGCTGATTCAATTAAATTTATTGGGCAGAATGGAATTCTCAAAACGGTGTTTTTAAACAGTAGGATTGGCAGGTATCCATTTAGTTTGGATGATACATATATAAGGACAGAAATAGTTTGCAATGACGGATCCGTATATTTTCTCAACCCTGTTTTCAGAAATAATGGGTCTTACTTACCGGTTAACTTACCTGAAGTAAATGTTATAGCCACATACGCTTACAGGATATCCTTTGCTATCATTTCCCTATTAATATTTTTTTTGATAATAAAGCATAGATCAATTATAACCGGGAAGAATTAGTTATAAAAACACGTGCCGGAAAAAATATGTCATATAAAAAGTTTTATCCGTTATTGATTGTTATTTCAGCGACATTTTTCTTCGTACCATTTCTTGGTTCGGTACATTTGTTCGATTGGGATGAAATTAATTTTGCTGAATCAGCCCGTGAGATGATTGTTACCGGTAATTTCAGCCGGGTTCAGATCGATTTTCAACCTTTTTGGGAGAAACCTCCCTTATTTTTCTGGATGCAGGCAGGTTGCATGAAGGTATTCGGGATAAATGAGTTTGCCGCGAGATTACCAAACGCAATCTTTGGAGTTATATCAATTCTGACATTCTATTATATTGGCAGGAAACTTTACGATGAAAAATTCGGACTAATATGGGCACTTGCTTACATGGGATCATTCCTTCCTCATCTTTATTTCAAATCAGGGATTATCGACCCGGCTTTTAATTATTTCATTTTCCTGACTTTCTTTTTTCTGTTCAAAAGTATTAATGAACAAGGGGAGAGGAGGCCAATACTTTATGCTTTTGCTGCTGGCATTGCTATAGGGTTGGCTACACTTACCAAAGGACCAGTTGGATTACTGATAGTGAGTATTTCCATGATTATATATTGGGTGAGTGTCAGATTTAAAAAGATAACAAATTTTAAAAATATCTTTGTTTTTGCAGTTTCATTTATTTTAGTGTCATCGCTTTGGTTTGGTTTTGAGATGATAAAGAACGGGCCATGGTTTTTAACAGAGTTTATCAGGTATCAGGCTGATCTGTTTCTTAAGCCGGTCGCAGGCCATAGCGGACCTGTTTATTATCATTTCCTTATAGTCTTTTTAGGATGCTTTCCCATATCCGTATTGGCGCTTCCTCTATTCCTGAGTAAGAAATCTACATTCTTTAAAGAAGATACTGGTTTCCTGAAACTGATGTTTATTTTGTTCTGGGTTGTAATGATTTTATTTACAATAGTTAAAACAAAAATTGTACACTACTCGTCACTTGCATATTTCCCGGTCTCATTTATTGCTTCCTGTTTTATATATGAACTGGTTAATAACAGGACTACCCTGAAAAAATACCTTTTGTGGATTATTGCTATAACCGGAGCCGTTTTTTCAATTCTTTTAACAGCCATCCCATTGCTGGCTCAGAATAAAGAGATAATTATCCCATATATCAAAGATCCATTTATTGCAGCCTGCCTGAACGCTCCGGTTAAATGGAATGGTTATGAGTTTTCTATTGGTATAATTTATTTCATCATTGTGCTGATCTCCATAATAATGTTGAACAGGAAAAAATTCTTTAAGGGGTTTTTAACATTATCTTATGCAACATCGTTTTGCATGTTTTTTTATCTGCTGGAAGTGGTTCCAAAAATCGAAAAGTATTCCCAGGCGCCATATGTAAATTTTTTACAGAGCATAACAGGAAAAGATGTGTATGTGAGCACTTTGGGATTCTATAGTTATGCTCCATTTTTCTATTTTCAGAAAATGCCGGGAGAAAAAGCTGAAAGCAGAGATAAAAACTGGTTACTGGAGGGTGCAATTGATAAACCTGTTTACCTGATAGCAAAAGTAACGTCAAAGGACACCATTGAAAAACATCCTGATTTTAAGCTTATTAAAGCAGAAGGAGGATTCCTGTTTTACCTGAGATTACCACTTCAATGACAAACCAACCTGATTTCCATATTGGATAAATGTAAGTTCTGCTTTTTTCAATGATTTTGACGATCCGGAAGCAAGTGCCTTTTGATGTGTCTTATTAAAGTGAGCCACCACCTGTTTCCCGCAGGCATAACCTAATAACGCCCCGACAAAAACATCGGATGCCCAGTGAGCATGTTCTGTTAATCTTGATATGCCAACTAATGTCGCTGCTGAGTAACTTATTATCGGAATGGCTGGTTTATCTTTATACATAGTTGCAAAAACTGTAGCAATTGAAAAGGCAGTGATTGTATGGCCCGACGGGAAAGCATCAAAAGATGATCCGGGTTTTCTAAGGGCTAAGTCCTGGTCAAACTGAGCGAAGGGGCCATACCATTTTCCGGCATCATATTTACTGAAGACGTAATCAGCAGAGGGCCTTTCTCTACCTGTTAATATTTTTATCAGATGAACCCAGACTCCCGACGTAATCATTGCCTGTGTTGCAAGCAGACTCGTCTGAACTCCTTTTTCATCTTTTAATGCTGCACTCAATAAGCCAAATGCACCAACGCTATACATACCATAGTTACTTCCAAATTCAGAAATAAAGGGTGAGGATATATTTACCCAATTATGTTTCTGTTTTTGAACACGTGCCCATTCATCTATGTCTCCGTCAAAATGAATGAATGCCGCAGTGATGCCTACTGACGCAGCGGTAATTATCCATTCTTTTTTTTTAAAATGGAGAGGAGCAGTTGCCTGCTCTCCAAAATTGTGAAGCAACGAGGGGAAATATCCTTTCGGAGAACGAAATGAGAAGATACTGTCTGTTTTGTAAAAATTGTCTGCCGATTTTTTAATGCCGGTATTATCCTTATTTTGAGTTGAATAGGTTGCTTGTTTTGAGCCAACAGAATCTACAACCTGCAGATTCTGGCTGTAAACCTGATTACTAATTACAAGAAAAAGGACGCAGGTCAATCTTATCATCAATAATAAGTGTATTCGTTAGTAAATTTATTTAACCAGTAATTTACCCATTAATTAAGTTTAAAGTCTGAACGTATTTTAAGAATGAACCTTTTCAACTGGCAGGAAAATAGAAAAGCATGTTCCTTCATTCAATTTGCTCTCGACTACAATTCTTCCATTGTTAATTCTAACGAGATCATTACAAAGCTTGAGACCCAGGCCAGTTCCTTTTTCATTCTCTGTACCGGGGGTACTTTCAATTTCAGTAGAGGTAAACAGATATTTTTGTTTTACTTCAGGCATACCCACACCATTGTCACAAATCTTTAGCATAATGCCTTCGCCCGTCATCGTTTTATCCTTCAGTAATATGCTTATCCTTCCTCCGCGTGGGGTGTACTTCACAGAATTTGAGAGCAGGTTTCTGATTATTATATCCAGAAGGTCTTTGTCAAAAAAGGCCGTTGAGCTGCCTACCTGTGTGAAGTTAACAGAAATCGATTTTTTATCTGCAGTTTCTTTGAAGATGCTCAGGTTAGTAAGAATTATATCGGCCAGATCTCTTTTTTCCGGAGAGAATTTAATCTTGTCTTCCTGTCCTCTGCCCCAGACAAGCATATTTTCCAGAAGGCTGATTACAAGTTGAGCATATTGGATACTCGAATTTGCAAAGGTGTCATACTTCTCTTTATACTCCTTCTCTTTAAGTAGATTAAGCATGTACAGTATGTTTACTACAGGACTTCGTAAATCGTGAGCTATTACAGAGAATATTCTGTTTTTCAGTTGAATTGTATCTGACAATTGCTTGTTTTGCAATGCAATTTTGCTGTTCTGCTTTTCGATTTCTACATTTCTTGTCTGGAGTTCCTTTGTTCTCACATTAATAAGAAGTTCAAGGTTTCTGTTCACAAATTCCAGCTCGTTCTGAAGCTTTTCTTTTTCCTGGTATGATTTTACCCATTTATATAATAATAATGATGCCTGAATAAAAACAAACGGTACTATTATATATGTCAATAAATAACCTGAGCCGCTGTTTGACTGCCCCATTGATACCCTTATGTCGTTTATTCCCCCGAATAACAAAAGAACAAACGCCAGAAAATATATTATATCAACAGTATTTTTTTTGAATGACCCGATAAGGCTCTCATATATGAGGTAAGAGATCAGCAGGATCATTGAAGGATAGTACAATAATGAGGAATAGCTAAAAACTTTTACCGGAAGAAATAATGTAAGAACAAATAAAGTAAAGAAAATCATTGTGTTTATCCATGCCAGTATTCTGACAAATTTTGAAGGGTAAAGATTTGTGGAAAACCATGACCATCCTATGATCACGATGAATAAACCTATAAACTCCAGTCTTACGATCCAAAGCCACGAAATGCTAAACAGGTTAAGAATGAGATAATGGGAAGTGAAAAGTGGTCTCAGTGCCAGTCCGATTGTAGCAATACTGAAGAAACCCATAATTTTTTCCTTTGGAGAAATGATAAATAAGAAAAGGAAAAAAACAGAGAATCCCAGTAGCAGGCTGATCACTGACCATTCTGCCGCCCAGCTGTTAGCCAACATTTTCTGAACTTCAGTAAAAGTTCCCAGTTTTACCGGAAGCCAGAAGCCACCACGACGATGATCATAATTTGAAACATTTATAATAATTGTCATTGAGTCTGAATCCGGAATAAGCCTGTAAAAGTTTCGTTTGTATTCAGGTTTTGTGTCATCGGCCGATTTCCCCGGGGTTCCATTTCCTCCAAGATATTTACCGTTTATATAAATGTCATATGAAGAATCAAATACCGGGAGATCAATTGCCAGGGCGTTTTTGTAACCAGATGGAAATAAAACCGTTAAACGATAAGTGGCATAACCAAAGCTTGTAGTTTTAAATGATTCCGTGGAATAATCAGTCCAATATGAAGGGACCTTGCCATAATAGGCAGGAATAACATTATCTGATTTAAAATCATGAGGACGTATAAGTTTCATCCAGTAAAACTCCCATTCTCCATTAAGTTTTACAACAAAATGATCAGGGTTACTAAGTTCACGAAGGTCGAGTATCCCCTTTAATGCAACGGGGTCAGGGACTTTTGAATACAGATTCAGTGTAACAAATAAAGACAATAATAAAATCCTGATTCTCATTGCTGGCAGGTAAAGTACATTTTTACAAATATATATTTTTCAGATCAAAAAACACCCTTGATAGCTTATTGCAAAAAGGGTGTTTTAATCTGTTATTATCCGGCAGGGGTTATTTAAGCCCTCTGTTTATAAGAAGAGCATCAATACCTGGTTCTTTTCCTCTGAAGGCAATGTACATTTGAAGTGGATCGCGGGTGCCGCCTTTTGACAATATCTCTTTTTCAAACCTTGCCGCAACCTCTTTATTGAAAATGTTTCCGGTTTCTTTGAATGCCTGGAAAGCATCCGCATCAAGAATCTCGCACCAGATATAACCATAGTAGCCCGCAGAATATCCGCCTGCCCAGATATGGTTGAAATATGTTGATCTGTATCTTGGTTTAATTTCAGGAATCAACCCGTATTTATCCATCGATTTCTTTTCAAAATCCCTGATATTTAGGTCCACCGGTTCTTTTAGTGTATGATATTCCATATCCAGAAGTGCAGCAGCAACGTACTCGACTGTCTGAAATCCTGTATTGAATTTACCAGATTTAACAAGTTTGTCAACTAATTCAGTAGGGATGATTTTACCTGTCTTGTAATGTTTTGCATATACTTTGAGCACTTCAGGTTCCAGAACCCAATGTTCCATTATCTGTGATGGCAATTCAACAAAATCACGTGGCAAGGAACCGCCCGGGTACGTTTTATTTGACAGTAATGCGGCCAGGGCATGACCAAATTCGTGGAAAAGAGTACTGGCTTCTTCGGAAGTCAACAGAGAAGGTTTGTCAGTAGTAGGGGGAGTTGAGTTGGTGACCATGGTAACAACAGGATAAATCATTTTCCCGTTTATATCACGACGCTGACCTCTGAAAGCCCCGCACCATGCTCCGCCCCGTTTTGATAAACGCGGATAATTATCAATCATAAGTATCCCAACATGTTTGCCATCGCGGGTAACTTCAAAAGTGTTAACATCCGGATGATATTTGGATATGTCTGTTCTCTTTGTAAAATTGAGCCCATATAACTGATTGGCAACATAGAACATACCTTCCATTACATTATCTATCTTAAAATATGGTCTGGTAGCTTCGTCATTAAGATCATATTTTTCTTTCTTTATTTTTTCGGTATAATACCACCAGTCCCAGGGAGCAAGTTTGAATTTTCCGCCTTCTTTATTTATCAGATCCTGTTGAGCTGCTGCTTCAGCTTTAGCGAAAGGCAGGGCAGCATCCCAAACCTGCCCTAGAAATGATAAAACTTTTTCCGGAGTTTTTGCCATTGTTCTTTCCAGCACGAAATCTGAGAAACTGTCGTAACCAAGGAGATGAGATCTTTCAACTCTGAGTTTGGTGATTCTGGCAATTATTGCTTTGTTATCATGGTCATTATCGTTATCGCCTTTCATAAAATATGCAGTAAAAAGCTTTTCCCTGAGATCACGCCTGTCAGAATATTGAAGGAATGGAGTCATACTGGGAACCTGCAGTGTAAATGCCCATTTGCCATCCATTTTCAGAGATTTTGCCATAGCAGCTGCTTGTGTAATTACTCCCTCTGGCAATCCTGAAAGATCCTCTTTTTTGTCGATAATAAGGTTAAAACCATTAGTTTCAGCAAGGAGGTTCTGACCAAACTTTACAGACAAGAGCGAAAGCTCCTCGTTCATTTTACGGAGTTTCCCTTTATCTTCTGTTGATAATGCAGCTCCACTTCTTACAAAATCTTTATAAGTATCATCAAGGAGCTTTTTCTCCTCCCCGGTCAGATTAAATTTTTCCTTATTCCCGTATACTGATTTAACTTTCCGAAAAAGAGTATCATTGAGGCTGATGTCGTCTCTGTGTTTTGAAGATATAGGAGAGAGTTCTCTGTTTATCGTCTGGAGAGAGTCATTCGTATTTGCAGAATTAAGCGCGCCAAACACACTGCTAACCCTTTGAAGAAGCTGTCCACTATACACATATGGTTTAATCGTGTTTTCGAAAGTTGGTTCTTCAGGGTTATTTATAATAGATTTTATCTCACTTTTCTGTTCCTCAAATCCTTTCAGAAAGGCAGGCATATAATGAGCTGCTTTAATCTTTTCAAATGGAGGTACCTCGAAGGGAGTATCAAATTTATTGAAGAAAGGGTTAGTGTTTTTTTCTTCTTTCTTGTATCCTGTAAATACAACGGATGCCAGGATAATAAAAATCAAGGTCTTTTTCATATCTTGAATATTGGTTTTGTTTGGTAATCGGGATGCAAATTATAAAAAAAAATAGCTTTATTTACCAATAGCTGTTTTCTTTATCTTTTTGATTTTCTTATTTACTTCTTTTATTCTGAATAGCACGTCGCCTTTGGCCACGTTAGCTCCCTGAAGAACAACTATTCCAGCCACCTCACCATTGTATGGGGAGGTGATTTCAGTTATATAAGAGTTCGTCTGGAGGTAACAGATACGCTCGCCTTCATATACCGGATCACCAATAACTGAAGGTTCTGTCATTTCGCTGAACAGATTATAATAGACCTTGCCTTTGGCAGGTGAAAGGATATTTTTCATATCCGGATCAGTTATCTTTTCTACCTTTTGAGTATTCGTGTTTATAAGAGGTTTTTCAACTGCAGAACTTGTTACGCTTTTTGTAACTTGTTCTTTTGCTTTTGCAAGCTCATTTTCAAATCTTGATTTTGCAACGCCTGATTTATAATCACGATATTGCCTGTCGTGCATAGCAAGCTCAAAAAGCTCCTCATCATCTTTCCCAGTCTCCCAACCATTTGTTTTCATCTCATCTCTGAATGTATCAAGCTGATCGGGATATACATCCTGGGGTGTGCCAGTATAGAATTCTTTTGATTGACTCTTAGCCAGGTTTATGATCTCTTCATCCAGAGCGCCCGGAAGCTTACCGGCTTTTCCAAGTATCATATCCCATGTATTGTTGTCTATCATCGAATATCTTTCTTTTCCGCCTGTCAGCTGAATAATATTCATGAGTGCAACATTTTTAACATACTGACTGAAAGGAGTAACGAGTGGGGGATATCCAAGTTTTGGCCAGATATACTCCACTTCATTAAAAAGCTTAACTATAAGTTCGTCCTCACTTAATTCCTGTTGTCCTTTACTTTTTAATGTGGTATTGATACCCTGATGCACACCTTTCAGATCGGCCATCAGGCTGCCCATCATACCACCCGGAAGTCCGCTGCTAATTAGCAACGACGAAATCTGCTTATTCCTCGGATCAATAAAATAACCCAGAAAGTCATCTATAAATTTTTGGGTGAGTGATCTGACTTTCATATAAGCATCCATATTTATTTCAGGCACATCAAAACCTGCATCTTTCATTATGGCCTGTATTGCTATCACATCAGGATGTATCATTCCCCAACTCAACGGTTCCATGGCAACATCCAGGTAATCGGCGCCGGCTCTTGCTACCTCAAGCATCGAAGCTACCGACATTCCGGGACCCGAATGTCCATGATACTGAACAACAATTCCGGGATATTTTGTTTTAATTCTTCTTACCAGTTCGCCCAGCATCGCCGGCCTCCCTACACCAGCCATATCCTTCAGACATATCTCATCTGCCCCATAATTAACTATATGATCAACTACATCCATGTAGTAATCAACTGTATGTACAGGAGAATAAGTTATAGAAAGTGCTGCCTGTGATATCATCCCAGCCTCTTTAGCATATTTAATAGAGAGTTCAAGGTTACGGTGATCGTTTAGTCCGCAGAATGACCGGGCTATATCTACTCCCTGTGCTTTTTTTACTTTATACATCAGTCTTCTGACATCGGCTGGTACCGGGAACATTCTTATTCCGTTTAAAGCTCTTTCAAGCATGTGCGTTTTTATCCCGGCTTCATTGAAAGGTTTTGTCCATTCGCGTACGGCAGTGTTTGGATTTTCGCCATACAACAGTTGCACTTGTTCAAAAGCACCACCATTTGTTTCGATCCTGTCGAAGCATCCCATTTCAATAATATGCGGAGCTATCTCCTGAAGCTGATCTATACGTGGCTGGTACTTACCCGACGATTGCCACATGTCGCGGTATACAAGACTAAACCTTATCTTCCTTCCCATATATTATGCTTTTCCCAAAATTGAATTTAATCAGGCTCTCCTGAATTTTCAGATATCATTATATTTCAGACGAAAATAAGCACTTTTGAAATGAGAAAATATGATATTAATCTTAAAAAAAAAGGAAAGTCACCTGGGAGGCGCTTTCCTTGATTTACCTAAACCTGATCGTAGAATCTGCCGAATGGCGATTGTGAGAGTTTTAAAATGACGTTAAACCTATTTATTTTATGTCTGTATCAATGTTCCTATAAAAATGAACTATCAGAATATATTTTTTTGTCCTTTTGTTTTTCATTCAACATATAGACGTGAGTAAGATCAAAATGTTGCAGGAATTATTGTTAATGTTTTGTTAATCATTTGTTAAATATTTACATATGCATGGTAGTCAGATAATTAATATTAAATTGAACGAAGAAAGTAAATGTTAATAAAAGATCATTTTTATTTTACCATCGTTTTTCAGGGGAGCTTTATTGCAATTATTTAATTTCGGGACCTAATAAAAAAGCTTAACTTGCACCCATCTTTGAAAAACTATGATAGCTAAACTGAAATACCGATTCATGATGCAGCGACTTGGAAGAAGGCTGTATAGCTGTCTTATGTTTTACAGTTTCTGACCATTCCTCTGTTCTGCATCTTCAGAACAGGAACTTCCGGTTTTCAAAAAACTATTTATTTCCATTTATTTCTACTTATATCCCTAAAATGGAAGGATTCATTTTCAGCGTAAAAAGGTATTCGATCAATGATGGTCCGGGTATAAGGGTTGCATTCTTCATGAAGGGATGCCCCTTAAGCTGCATGTGGTGTCATAATCCTGAAGGTATATCTCCATTAAAGGAAACAGTAATACAAACAAACAGGATAGGCACAAGAGAATTCCATCATAGAGAAGATGTGGGGAAATATTACTCCGCTGAAGGTATTCTGGAGATACTTGAAAAAGAGAAAGTTTTCCTTAATCAGTCGAATGGGGGTGTAACATTTTCAGGAGGAGAACCGTTGCTTCAGTTCGATTTTTTGCATGAAACTTTAAAAATCATCAAAGAAAATGGATATCACACTGCTGTTGACACTTCGGGGTATTCGACAGCTGAAAAGTTTAAAGCAATTATTCCTTATACTGATCTGTTTCTCTTCGACTTAAAACATCTTGATGAAGACAAACATAAAGAATTCACAGGTATACCAAATGGGGTTATACTTGATAATTACCGTATTCTGATTGAAAGTGGAAGAGATATTATGGTAAGAATACCGGTCATTCCGGGTTATAATGATGATCCTGATCATCTTAAGAGGCTAAGGCAATTTCTGACGGAAACAAAAACAATATCACTTAAAAAGATCAGTCTTCTTCCATACCATAAAATCGGATTATCAAAATATAAAAGATTTAATATTCCATATAGAATGAAACAAACAGAACCCCCTTCAAAGGAAAGAATGAAGGAATTGAAGGAATATTTTTCAGAGACAGGCGTTAAAATTAAAATCGGAGGATAATTTGATCATTCCTGAATCGCATAAAGGGGACTTTAATATTTCATGTTTTTATTTAGCCTACTCTAGGGGGTTTTGGACTGTAATAATATGATACAAAGAGGGTTAACATTAAATTAAAATACATATGTATATATCGCCAAGAGTTAAAAAGTTAAGGCAACAGAGCCTGGATGCTGTAGAAAAAATAAGTGCGGAAAGAGCATTGTTAATAACTCAATTTTATAAAAGTGACGAAGCCCGTGAATTATCTGCCCCGGTAAAAAGAGCACGGGCATTTGAATACCTCCTTAAAAATAAGAAAATATGTATCAATGAAGGCGAACTGATAGTAGGCGAAAGAGGACCTGCTCCAAAAGAAACTTCCACATACCCTGAGATAAGCCTTCATTCACTGAAGGATCTCGAGATTCTGGATTCAAGGGAAAAGGTCTTTTTCAAAGTTGATGATGAGGTAAAAAACTTATATAAAAATGAGATTATCCCCTTCTGGAAAGGTAAAAGCAACCGCGACAGAATTATGTCACTGATGACGCCTGAATGGAATGATGCGTATAATGCAGGCCTGTTCACGGAATTCCAGGAGCAACGTGCCCCCGGACATACTGTATTGGGCTATCAAATGTTCAGCAAAGGCTTTATTTCTGTTAAGGAAGAAATAAGAAAAGCAATTGAATCACTTGATTATTTTACCGATAATCAGGCCTTTGAAAAGAATGAGGAGCTAAAGGCAATGGATATCGCGTGCGACGCTATTATTATGTACGCGTTCCGAAATGCTGATGCGCTTGAAAAACTGGCAACAATAGAAAAGAATCCTGAAAGAAAAAATGAGCTTTTGAAGATGGCAGGTATTTGTAGGAAAGTTCCGGCAAATGCTCCCGATACTGTTCATGAAATGCTTCAGCATTATTGGTTTATTCATCTGGGAGTAATTACTGAACTGAATCCATGGGATTCTTTTAACCCGGGAAGGCTTGATCAGCATCTGTATCGGGTTTATAAAAAAGAAATTGAATCAGGCACACTTTCAACTGAGAAGCTGGATGACCTTCTTGGTTGTTTCTGGGTAAAGTTCAATAACCACCCATCGCCTCCTAAAATGGGTGTTACTGCAAGTGAAAGCAATACATACACTGACTTTTGCCTCATTAACCTCGGCGGAGTTACATCTGAGGGCGCTGATGCTGTTAATGAAATGTCATATATTCTCCTTGATGTTATTAAAGAGATGCGGATTCTGCAACCAAGTTCAATGATACAGATAAGCAAAATAACCCCCGACAGGTTTATTCATAAAGCGCTTGATATTATTAAAACCGGATTCGGACAACCATCATGCTTTAATACTGAGGCAATTATCAAGGAGTTGTTAAGGCAGGGCAAGAACATAGTTGACGCAAGGAATGGCGGTGCATCGGGCTGTGTAGAAACAGGCGCTTTTGGTACTGAGGCTTTCTGGCTTACAGGCTATTTCAATCTGCCAAAAGTGCTGGAGCTTACACTGAATAACGGATTTGATAAAAGGACAAATAAGCAGGCCGGTCTTCAGACAGGCTATGCCCATGATTACAAGAGCTTTGATGATCTTATGGAAGCATATAAACTTCAGTTAAATTATTTTATTGACATTAAGATCAGAGGTAATAATGTAATTGAGAGAACTTTTGCCGGTTGGCTGCCGGTTCCATTTTTGTCATTGCTTGTCGAAGATTGTATATTAAATGGCAAAGACTACAATTCAGGTGGAGCCAGGTATAACACTTCTTATATCCAGGGTGTTGGACTGGGAAGTATTACAGATATGCTTACCGCGATAAAATATAATATCTATGATAACAGGAAAATAACCTGGGATGAGTTGACAAGGGCTCTGGAGGCTGATTTTGCAGGATTTGAACAGTTGCAGCATGAGATGATTTATAATACTCCGAAGTATGGCAATGATGATGATTATGCAGATAATCAGGCGGTTTTAGTATTTGAAATATATTATGATGCTGTAAACGGACGTCCAAACTCCAGAGGAGGTGTGCACAGGATCAATATGTTGCCGACAACTTCACATGTTTATTTTGGAAGTGTTATGGGAGCAACACCCGATGGACGTAATGCTCACCTGCCTCTTTCAGAAGGTATATCTCCTTTTCAGGGGGTTGATCATAACGGCCCCACCTCTGTAATCAAATCAGCATCCAGGATAGATCAACTGCGTACAGGAGGAACGCTTCTGAATCAAAAGTTCTCCCCGTCATTTTTTGAAGATGAGGATAGTTATAGTAACCTTACGGCATTGATCCGTAGCTATTTCAGTCTCGATGGCCATCATATACAGTTTAATGTTGTTAATGCCGGTACACTTAAAGATGCCCAGCAGCACCCCGAACGTTACAGGGATCTGATTGTCAGGGTGGCAGGTTACAGTGATTATTTTAATGATCTTGGTGAGGATCTTCAGAATGAGATCATCAGGAGGACGGAGCATGAATAAACTTAGAAAGGCAAAGTTTGATACTTTGCCTTTCTAAGTTTATTACAATATATTTCTACTTATTTCTATTTGGTCTTCTTATCCTTCGTTTCGTTAAAAACTGAAGTAGCTGTAGCAATAACGCCGGCTATATCAGTCAGGTTCGCCGGAATAATAAGTGTGTTATTTGTTTTGGCAATATTCGCAAAAGCTGTAAGATATTGTTCTGCGATCCTCAGGTTGACAGCATTTAATCCGTTTTCTTCAGAAATTGCTAATGATATTGCTCTTAGCCCATTGGCAGTAGCCTTTGCAAGTTGCTCTATTTCTGAAGCTCTGCCGGCAGCCTCATTTATGCGTTTCTGCATTTCCCCTTCAGAATTTTTTATCAATTGCTGCTTATCACCTTCTGCATTATTAATCTTTGCCTGTTTGGTTCCTTCAGATTCGGCAATAACTGCTCTTTTTTCCCTCTCAGCCCTCATCTGTTTTTCCATTGCATCTTTAATGCTCTGAGGCGGGGAAATATTCTTAACCTCATAGCGTGTAACCTTAACACCCCAGGGCTCACTTGCCTTATCGACAGCCTCAACAATTGAAACGTTAATTGTCTCACGCTCTTCAAATGTTCTGTCAAGCTCCAGCTTCCCAATAACGCTTCTCATGGTTGTTTGAGCTATCTGAATAGAGGCAAATCTGTAATTATCAATGCCATACGATGCTTTCTGGGCATCAAGTACCTGCAGATACAAGATCCCGTCCACCTCAACAGCTATATTGTCACGTGTTATACAAATCTGAGGTGCGACGTCAATTGCCTGTTCTTTAAGTGTATGTCTGTATCTTACTTTATCGAAAAAGGGGATAAGTATCTGGAAACCTGCTGTAAAGGTTGCCCGGTATTTACCAAGTCGTTCAACAATAATTGCTGTTCTCTGGGGAACAATTTTTATCATAGATGCAATCAGGATAAATCCTAAAAAAATTACACCGACGAGAATAAAAGTAGTGCTTGATCCTTCCATGTTTAATTATTTTTTGGTTCAACTATTAATTTAAAGTTCTCTTTTTCGATAATAATTACTCTTTGACCTTCCTTGATTAATGATTTCGATTCACCTGTCCAGGTTGTACCTTTGAACTCGACTTTTCCGGTTTTTTCAAGACCAAAGTCGGACGTGGCAAGTGCTTCTTTTCCGGTAAATTCATCCTCAACTTCAGCAGACAGATCTCCCTTGCTGTAAAAGAATTTTTTCTGAATTATTCTTCTCAAACCAAGAAGCGAGAGTACCGATGTTAACGCGAAAATAGCTATTTGCAAATTGGTACCTGGTTCCCCAAACAGGCAGACCAGAGCTGTTACCCATGCTCCAAGTCCAAAGAAGAATATGAAGAACCCGGGGATAACCAGTTCAAGCAGAAACAGACCCAGGCCAATAAAGAACCACAGGAGTTCCGGTTTGTTAAAGATAATTTCAAACATAACGCAAATATTAATTTGTTAGCGAGAAATGTGATTGGTAGAAGTAAAGATACAATAAATAAGTTTGAAGTTTCAAAAAGAATCAATCTGCAATTATTAACATTGGTAAGAAATGAATTAAAGGGTATTGTATTTAGTTTTTTGATATTCTGCTATTGATTCCTTTCATCCAGGCAACAACCTTTTTGGAATAGAAATTCAGGTTCTCGCGGGTAAAATCTCCTTCCATTTTAATAAGTGTACCCTTATAAGTTGAAGTATTCTCGGAATACTGATAGCAAATAAATTCAGTAGATCCGGCATCTGCCGCAACATTCTTCAAGGCTGTTACTTTGCTTGAAGTAATGTTTTTTATGCAATTGGTATATTTTTGGAGTTCCTCTTTAGAGATATTTATAACAGAATGATGGCATTTGTTTAAGTTTTCATCTACCAGGGTTGCGGTTATACTAAGGTCTTTGTCAGGAAAATTCCAGTTTTCAGGATTGTTGTAAGTCAGAACTTTTCCATTATTATCTATTATAAAACCATAATGATGATAACCCCAGGCATAGTTGATATATTCAAACTGGAACAGGATCTCCTGTTTATTGCTGATAACATAATTTTTTTTGCATCCTGCTGTAAACAAGACCAGTAAAGAGATAGCAGCTATTTTATAAGGAATTACTTTCATATAAACCTATTAAATGCAAATTTACAAAATTTGGATCAACCTGCATCGTTACTGACAATAGAATGGCAAAATTATTCTTAATCAATGGAATAGCACGAAAATATTTTTTGAGGAGTCATTTATTTTTCATAATTTGGCATCCTGAATTCCTAAGGAATTGCTCTGAGATAATCTTTATCTCTTCCGTTAATCAGGCGGGGTAAGTTCTTCGTGCTTAAGTATTAATACGCTCTGTATTAAAATATCTCAAATTAATAATCAGGAAAGGGAAAATTAAAATGGAAAAATTCTTCGATTATTTTGATGGTCGGTACAGAGAGTCTTTATTAACCAAACTCTCTGGCGGGGATGGCCCTGTAATTACAATTTCCAGATTAACAGGCTGTGACGCCCGACAGGTAGCAGCCATTCTGGTTGATGACCTTAACAGGAAATACGGAACTACAAAATGGAGATGGGTTGATAAAGATATCATTTATGCAGCTGCCAAAGAATTGAATACCGATACCCAACGTGTTGAGAATTTCTATAAAGGAATTGAATTATCAAACATCACAGAGATGATAATGGCTTTTTCAGGTGGTTTTGTCAGCGACCTGAGAGTAAAAAAAGCTATTAAAGATGTTATTCTGGATATTTGTAAAGAGGGATTTATTATACTTGTCGGACGAGGAGGTGTTTCAATAGCTCATGAAATAAGTGATTCATTGCATGTCCGCCTTGTTGCGCCATTATACTGGCGGGTGGAAAATGTGATGAAAAATAAAGAGATGGATATTGAAACTGCAGAAGAGTATGTGATTGATAACGATAAAAAAAGATTCAACCTGATACAGAACTTTCTCGATAAGAAACCTCTTAATCTCGATTTTCTTTTTGATGCCACTCTCAACCGAAGTTCCTTTACTCCTAAGGAATTATCTGAACTGATCATTACATTATATGAAAAGAAAGTGAACAAACAGATAACTGAAAGAAAGAAGATTAGAAGGATCAGTTAATGTTTACAGATCACCACAATGAGCTATATTTTTTATATGGACATTTAATCTTTTGTCGAGGCTTTTCTTATATTCGTCCCAATCAGTAATCGGGAATTTTGCCACACCGCTCTCCATTGCTGCTCTTGCAACTGCCGGAGCAATACATGAAATAAGCCTTGTATCAACAGGTTTTGGTATAATGTATTCTTTTCCAAAGGTAAGTTCACTTAGATTATAAGCCCTTAATACTGAAGCAGGAACTGGTTCTTTTGTAAGTTGAGCAAGAGCTTTGGATGCAGCAAGTTTCATCTCTTCGTTAATTGTTGAAGCTCTTACGTCAAGTGCTCCTCGGAAGATATAAGGGAATCCCAGGACATTATTAATCTGATTTGGATAGTCAGATCTTCCGGTAGCAAATATCAGGTCATTTCTTGTTGACATTGCATCCTCAAAAGATATTTCAGGGTTTGGATTTGCCATAGCAAAAACTATGGGGTTTTTTGCCATTGAAGCCAGCATTTCCTTAGTCATCATGTCGGCAGCAGAAAGTCCCAGGAACATATCGGCGCCCTTTACAGCCTGAGCTAAAGTATCTATATCCCGGTCAGTTATAAACTCCTGCTTAAATTTATTAAGATCTTTTCTTTTTCGGTTAATAACACCTTTACTGTCGACCATAGTAATATTTTCTTTTCTGACGCCAAGAGAAATATATAGTCTTGAGCACGATATTGCAGCTGCCCCGGCTCCGCATACTACCAATTTTATTTCACCAATCTTCTTCCCGGTTATCTCCAGTGCATTCAATAATCCTGCCCCGGAGATAATTGCTGTCCCATGCTGGTCGTCATGGAATACAGGAATATCCAGCATCTCTTTAAGCCTGGTTTCAACTTCAAAGCATTCAGGAGACTTAATATCTTCAAGGTTTATTCCTCCAAAGGTAGGAGCTATCGCCGCACATATCCGGATAAGTTTTTCAGGATCTTTTTCATTAATCTCAATATCGAAAACGTCAACATCAGCAAATACCTTAAAAAGAAGACCTTTGCCCTCCATTACAGGTTTCCCTGCCATTGCACCAATATCACCAAGACCCAGCACTGCTGTTCCATTTGATATCACACCAACAAGATTCCCCTTTGCCGTATAACTATAAACATCCTCAGGATTCTTTTCAATTTCAAGACATGGATATGCTACTCCGGGAGTATAGGCAAGGCTGAGATCATACTGAGTACCATAGGGTTTTGTAGGAATCACTTCAACCTTACCCTTGCGACCTCTGCTGTGGTAAAGAAGCGCATCTTCTTTTGTAACTTTTGGCATGATATTAAAGTTTTATTTTCATTCGAAATTACAACATTTTGCCAACTCTATTTATGAGTTTAATCATATGTTTTAGAACTGCTGTAAAACAGATTGAAGTAAATTCCGTATGATTTAATTTTTTTATCATCTGAATTTATTTTGCATTGATAACAAATTTAGATATTTTCAACGGCAGATTTAAAAATATTTTTTATCCTGATATAATTCTAATTTATGAATAAAAACATCGCGATAGGCACTGATATCGGTGGAAGCCATATCAGTTGTGCCGCTATTGATCTTCTTACCGGGAAAATACTTAAAGAAACATTAACTGAAAGGGCAGTTAATAATCAGGCTCAGTCCAGCGTTATTATTGATGTATGGTCAGAAGCACTGTCAGGTGTTTTATCTAAAGTACCGTTTGATAAGGTAAAAGGAATTGGTTTTGCGATGCCCGGTCCGTTCGATTATGTAAAAGGAATCTGTTATATAAGAGGTGTGGCAAAATATGAGAATCTATATGGTATTAATATTACCGATGCTATTTCAAGCAGTCTTGAAGTACCGGAAGGCTTCCTTATCAGATTTATGAATGATGCTTCGTCATTTGCTGTTGGAGAGGCATGGGCAGGAAGTGCTATAAAGGCAAAAAGGTCGCTTTCCATCACACTGGGCACCGGCTTTGGATCTGCATTTATAAATAACCGGATTCCTATTGTTGATGGGCCGGAGGTACCAAAACTTGGTTGCGTTTATCATTTACCTTATCTTGACGGTATAGCTGATGATTATTTCTCAACACGCTGGTTTATAAAACAATATAAAAATATTACCGGTAAAGAACTTAGTGGAGTAAAAGAGATGGCAGAACTTGCCCCTTCTGATAAGATAGTCAGGGATTTATTTACGGAATTTGGAGACAAAGCTGCATTATTCCTCGCGCCATGGCTTAAAAAGTTCAAAGCTGAAGTACTCGTTATCGGAGGAAATATTTCACATGCCTACAGCCTTTTTGGTGATGTTTTTGAAGCTCGTCTTAAAAAGGAGAATTGTAATTGCGTAGTAAAACTTTCAACACTGAAAGAAGATGCAGCGCTTATCGGAAGCGCTTATCTGCTTGATGACGATTTCTGGAAATCTGTTCAGCATGCTCTTCCATTGATGTAACCCCAAACTCTAACCTCTAAACTCTGGTATCATGAATACACAAAAAGTAAACATTTCCAAAATAGCACCTGTCCTTATGGCATTCTTTGTCATGAGTTTCGTTGACCTTGTCGGCATAGGAGTTGACCGGGTAAGTAAGGACATGAACCTGAGCGCCACACTGGCACAGTTAATTCCGTCCGCGGCTTTTCTCTGGTTTCTTCTGCTTTCTGTTCCTGTGGGTGTTATGCAGTCGCGACTTGGTAAAAGGTATATGTTAAACATGGGCATGGTTGTAACAGCATTAGGATTACTGGTGCCTTTTTTCTTCTATACTTTTGCTATGGTTCTTGTCGGATTTGCACTGCTTGGGATTGGAAACACAATAGTGCAGGTTTCTGCTAATCCACTTATGGTATATGTAGTTCCTTCAAACCGGGCTTCAAGCTTTTTAAGCTTTTCACAATTTGTAAAGGCTATAGGATCTATGATCGGAGCTCCGCTGGCTGCTGTTTTTGCTGCACATTTCACGCATGACTGGAAACTTTTATTCCTGGTATTCGGCATAGTTTCTATTCTTTCTGTTATATGGTTGGCTCTGACGAAAATTGACGAAGGAGAACTGGCAGAAAGTAAAGCAACATTTACTTCTTCCTTCAAATTGCTGGGCACAGGCTTTGTTCTGATGATGGTTATATCCATTTTTCTGGTGGTAGGTATAGATGTTGGTTTTAACTCAAATTCCGGAAATTTCCTTGTAAAACAGTTCGGGATTGATTCTACTGCAGCAGAATCGGGACGAAGCGTATATTTCTTCGGACGTATGCTTGGTACATTTGCGGGAGCTATTATGCTTACAAGAATATCCTCACGTAAATTCTTTGTGTGGACGTCAATTCTGGGAATATTAAGTCTGGCGGCAATTTTGCTAATTCATTCGCCTGTGATTGCATGGGGTCTTGTTTTCATGATAGGGCTTGCTGTTGCAAATATTTTTCCGTTGGTCTTCTCCATTACTGTTGAGAAATATCCAACACGCAGCAATGAAATTTCAGGACTTATGATGATGGCAATTTCTGGTGGTGCAGTAATACCGTTATTAATCGGATATGTAAGCGATTTGAGCAGTGTTGCTATAGGGATGTCAATCCTTATAGTTTGTATGATTTATCTGTTATCAGTTTCAGTATATAGCCTGAAGAAATAGAATTACTCGTCAATACATAGGAAAAATGAGAGGTCTTTTTATCCTATTAATATTGGGGTGCCTCTTATTTGGGGAGAAAGTTCTCTATTCACAGAGTTATCCGTTTCGCGAATATACTGTTATGGACGGGCTTCCTCAAAGCCAGAGTTCAGGAATCTTCCAGGACAGCAGGGGTTATCTTTGGATATCAACCCGGAACGGTGTGTCGAGATTCGATGGCATTGAGTTCCGGAATTATTTTAAGAATGATGGACTGCCATCCAACTATATAAATCAGATTTTTGAAGATTATAATGGGTATATCTATGCCCTATCATCACGCGGTTTGTCAAAGTTTGATGGCCTGAAATTTACTTATTTTCCACCTCCGGGAGATTCATACAGTTTCTCATTTTCATCAGGAACACCAACCGGGATTGCTGATAATTTTTTACTAATTAATTTTGATCCTGTAGATAGTATCTCCGGACTTGTAAACTTCAAAGATGGAGTCTACTCTGACTATTCCGGGTCATTTACTGCCCTTGATACTCTTGATATAGAAAATTATTTTTTTAAAACGAACAATAATGAACTGCTCTTACTGGATAAAAAAGGGAGGGCGTTATCATGGAAAAACAATAGATTAACCCAGATATCAGAAAAGAAATTTAATTCCATATCAGTTGAACAGGATCAGATAGTATTTACCTCTGATGATAAGGCATTTGAATATGCAAATGGTTCACTTAAACTATTAAATCAGAAAAAATCAGGGATATCTGAGATTAGAATTATCAGCAGGTCGGAAATGAATAATTATCTGGATTTAATAATTGACAGATCCGAATTTCTGATAAAACTGCCGTTTGGTAATGCAACAAACCATATAATTGACCATGAAGGAAATATATGGATTGCCACTGAAAAAAATCTTTACAGACTAATTTCGACAGCATTCTCAAAGATAGGGATTGCCGATGGACTAGCGAATTCTATCTGGGCATTATCCCAGGATAAGAATGGGCATTTGTGGTTTGGATCATTATATGGAGATCTTCAGGAATATGATGGGAAAGAATTCAGGTTAAGAAACGAATATAAAACCTTTTTTAATAGGAAGACTATTGGATTTTATAAGGGGAGCAGTAAAATGTCAAATGGTGATATATTTTTTTCAACCAACCAGGGAGTTCTTGTCTGGAACGGGAAATCCTTTTCAATAATTAAAGGGATCCCGCATGATGCTCAGGTTTGTTATATCTATGAGGATATTGCCGATAAATCGGTACTATTTGGAACGAGCAGGGGCTTATACTATCTTAAGGGTGGCTCCATGAAAATCTTCCCTGAATTCACTGATGACTATTTGGGTGTTATTGAAGGAGCTGTAAGAGAAGATTCAGGCAAGTGCTGGCTTTCAGGTCATAAGGGTTTAGTGCTTTTCGATGGGGCGCATTTTCAGCAGATCAGAGATAGTGTGATACCCCAGACTTACACGTATACAATAGACAAGGACAGCAGAGGTGGACTATGGGTTACTTCAGAGGAAGGACTCTACTTTAAATATAAAGATTCTAAAAGTTTCATACATGCCATTCCGGAATCAATTAACAAACCGGCAAACAGCTTGATTGTTATGGATAGTTCTTCTGTTTTGGTAGGACGTACTACAGACATTTGTATCATTGATCTTAAAAAATTCTACAGTAAAAACCCTGACTATTACAAGATATACGATAAAAGTGATGGCTTTTCAGGAAATGACTGCCTTGATAATGGGATCATTAAAAACCGTGATGGCAAATATATGATACTTACTTCGGAAGGTGTAGATATACTGGACCCTCGTAAGCTTAAAACAAACAGATTTCGCCCTGAAACATATATCACGGGAGTAGATTATAAGACGGATAGTCTTACATGGGAACCAATAAATGAGCCACAACTATTTTATAGTAAAAATGGCGAAATAAACCTTAACAGGAAGCAGAACACTGTTCGAATAAGCTTTATAGGAATCTCAACAACCAATCCTGAAAAAGTAAATTATCAATACCGCTTATCCGGTTATGAAGAAGTGTGGTCATCGCTGGGCCACGGTCGTAAGGCTGTTTATGAAAATCTTCCTCCCGGGCGTTATACATTCCAGGTAAAATCATTTAATGCTGATGGAATAGGGATTAAGGAACCCCGTGCAGTTAATATTATTATAAAACCTGCTTTTTGGCAAACACTTATGTACAAGATATTGATAGTTGTACTTACTATAATTATTTCAGTTCTGATAACATGGGTAATAATGAAATACCGGCATAAGATAAAGAGAGAACAGGAGAAGCTTCACTCAGAACTATCACACTTGCAAATTGGATCAGTGATTAAACAGTTTGATCCTCATTTTACATTTAATGTTCTGTCTTCAGTAGGCTCCCTGATAATGAAGGGGAAAAAAGAAGAGGCTTACGATTACTTATTAAAATTATCCGCTCTGCTAAGGACAGTTCTTAATGATGGCTCTCTGATCATCAAACCACTTGAAGAAGAGCTCGCTTTTGTCAAAAGCTATTGTGAAGTTCAGAAGCTTAGATTCGGAGACCGGTTTAATTGGAATATTACCGTCAATGAAAATGTGAACATGCTACAGGAAATACCAAAACTGACAATACAGACATTTGTAGAAAATTCCATTAAGCATGGACTAGAAAGCCGGAGAGAAGGAGGAAGGGTAGACATCAACCTGTCAAATATCAGTTCAGGACTTGAAATAACTGTTATCGATAATGGTATAGGCAGGGTTGCTGCCAGACAACAGAATACAGGTGGTACCGGCAATGGAATTAAGATTATTACCGGACTCTTTGATCAGATGAACAGAAACAATAAAAACAAGACGACAATTGAACTGGTTGACTTGTATGGTGTCGGAAGCCATCCATCCGGAACTGAAGTGAAAATCTTTATCCCCGGCGATTATCTGTTTGGATTCAATAAATTTAATTAATCTTTTATTATCATGAACCATCTGTTAAAAGCAGTAATAATTGAGGATGAGGCTGAATCGCTTCAACTACTTCATAATTTGATATTTGAAAATGGCCATGCAGAAGTGGTAGGATCAACTTCTGATCCCTGTGAAGCCATTGAAATCATAGTTTCTTCAGCTCCGGATATCCTGTTCCTTGATATTAAAATGCCGGGTAAAAGTGGTTTTGAAATCCTTGATGACCTCAGAAAGATCAAGTCGGTCAACCCGTATATTATATTTACTACTGCCTATGATGAGTTTGCAGTAAAGGCTTTTCAGTATGCAGCATTTGATTATTTATTAAAACCTGTTGATCCGCTAAGACTGAATGATTCAATTCTACGATGTATCGATTCGAAATCATCCTCACAACTTCAAAAAGCTGATTTACTTATTGAATCATACAAAAAGCTTATGTTCAGGAACATTTCCGGAGTGGTTTTTATTGATCCCCTTGAAATCATTTATGTTGAAGCAGCAGGAAATTATTCGATTTTCCATCTTAATGTGAACAGAACTGAAACAGTTACAATGCTGATAGGGAAGATCAAAGATATGCTACCAAATGAAAAATTCTTTAGAATTAACCGGTCATTTATTATTAATATGGATTATCTGAAAAAGATCAATTCAAAACAGTTGCAATGTATAATGGTTAAGGATGGAGTGGAATTCAAATGTGATATATCGCATGACCTAATTGCAGAACTGATTGAAAAGATAAAGCGGTAAGTTAGCAAATCAGTTTCCAGGACTTCGTATTCATTTTTTCTGTATAGAGTACCTTCATCCAATCAGGAGCTTAGTATATACACTAAATCTGTTCGTTCGTACAAAACCTCATATATTAGTGGCTTTTTCCATGAGATCAAACTACATTAGCACTGGGTTTGAACAACTGTTAGTCAATGCAGCAATTCTTTCTTAATTATATAAAGTTTGATTCATCAATTAATATTCTGATGCTAATGTCTCTCTTAGTATTCCTGACTTTGTTGGAAGTGAAGATTCGTCCGCGTGCAGGAATGATCCGTAATGGCGACCTCTCACCCCGACTAAGCAATAGAATTTTAAATTCTCCCGGAATAATTATTAATATCAGAAAGATGTAAGAAAATAGAGTTTTAGGTTAATTCTTCTTTGTTCCGGAGTTCCCTATTCCCCAATTTCCCTAATCCTCCGGAACAATCCATCCCCCTTCAGATGTGAAATTTTCAAGACAGAAAATACACACAATATGAAGGGGGTTCCTCTTTTTAATCTTCTGCCGGCAGGAATCGTACCTGTTGTTCTCAAAAAATAGAACTTTCCGTACTTGTAAATTGAGTTTTAAACGTGCAAATTGCAGTATCAAATAATTATTCTGATTCTTTAATTTTTTTACTATATATAATACCCGGCGCCTGATGACTGACGCCTGATGTCCGACACTTGACGCTTTTAAATTTTCTACTATCAATATAAAACAAAATACTATGAAAAAGTCCATTCTAGGCAGACGCGATTTCCTGAGGAAGACAACCGCTGCTGCACTTGCATTTACTATTGTTCCAAGGCATGTCCTTGGAGGGCAGGGATATACTTCACCCAGTAACCAACTGACAAAAGGAATTATAGGGGTTGGAGGAATGGGGCGCGGACATATAGTTTACGAAGGAACAAAATTGCTTGCAGTTTGCGATGTTGATAAATCACACCTCGATCAGGCAATAGCTATAGCCGGAGGGAATGTAACCGGATACCACGATTTTCGTGAGCTGATAGCGCGGCCTGACATAGATATTATACATATTGCAACTCCGCCTCACTGGCATGGAATTATAGCCAAAACAGCTGCTGAGGCTGGAAAAGATATATGGTGTGAAAAGCCAATGACCCGCACAATCGGAGAGGGGATTAAAGTAGTGGAAGCAGTTCAGAAGTACGGACGAATGTTTAGGTTGAATACATGGTTCCGTTTTAAAGACGAGTTTTACGGTCTCGGAACTACTGTTAAACCCCTTAAAAAACTTGTCGATAGCGGCGTTCTCGGCTGGCCACTTAAAGTTACAGTTAGCGGAATAACCGGCTACGACTGGAAATTTTACTGGAGTGGACTTCATAATCTTAAGCCTATGCCCGTACCTCCTGAGCTGGACTATGATCTTTGGCTGGGCCCTGCACCTTATAAACCTTATAATCCGGAAAGAGTTCATGCAAAATTCCGTGGTTACTGGGACTATGACGGAGGTGGCCTGGGTGATATGGGTCAGCACTATCTCGACCCCGTACAATATCTGCTGGGGAAAGATGATACCGGTCCTGTATCAATTGAAATAGATGCTCCCGAACAGCATTACGATGCGGTAGGATCATGGCGAAGAATAACATATACTTATGCCGATGGATGCAAGATAATACTTGACGGTGAAAACCGCGACAAAGATGCTGCTTATATAGAAGGTCCTCATGGAAAGGTATTTAAGGGATTTAAATCGGATATCCCAAATATGGAAAAACTGATTGCATCACTTCCTGATCCTGAACCTCAGATAAGTACTTTCACAGAATCGGTACTTACAAGGAAAAAATTTGCACTGAATGAATCAAACGGACACAGATCCTGTTCAATTGTGAACCTTGGCATTATCGCACTCCGGCTCGGGAGAAACCTTAAATATGACCCCATTAAACAACAGTTCATCGATGATGATGGAGCTAACCGACTCATTAACCCGCCAATGCGTGGTCCGTGGAAAATTTGAAAATTTGAAAATTTGAATAAAATGAAACTACAGAAAATAATTATTATTAGTTTTTCACTCCTGTTGATTTCCCTGGCCTTATACCCGCAGGATAAAAGAACAACCGAAACAAAAGTTGCTGATCTTCTTGCACGTCTTCCTGCAAACGACAGCCAGTTCGCAGACAAATTGATGGGCGATATGATTCTTCTTGGTGAACCGGGGATTAAGCAGATTTGCGATCAGATTATCCCCTCAGGATCAGGAGATGATACCCGCCCTAGATTCGCCGTTGAAAGCTTCTCCCGGTTTCTCACCCAAAAGGGAAAAGAGGTTGATAAAGCAATGTGGGAAAAGATTTGTATAAGTTATGCAACAGGTCAAAAAGACAATGGAGTTAAAGATTTCTTCATGAAACAACTTCAGCTTGTGGGTGGTGATTCCTCAGCCAATGCAATGAAAGTTTTCCTGGCAAGCAAAGAAATATGCGAACCGGCATTAGCTGTTATTGTTGCAGTTGGCGGAAAAACTGCAGAATCGATTCTTGCTGAATCACTCAGGAATCAAACTCTCCCCTGTGCTGCCGCGGTAATGAATGCACTTGCAAATATGAAATCACAATCAGCAGTTAATGAATATATCACATGGGCTTCTGGTACTGATCTGAATATAAAAGCATCAGCTTATAATGCACTTGCTCAAAGTGGTAGTCCATTAGCATATCCGGTTCTTTCAAGCGCTGCCCAATCTGTTTCATATATGTGGGAGCGAACAGGGGCCACGGCCTCGCTGCTGAACTACGCCAGAGTGATTGCTCAGAATGGCGATATCAAAACCATGGATAAAATCTGTAAACTGGTAATTTCTAAATGCGATGAGAACCTGAATATTCAGAATAAAACTGCAGCATTGGATATTTATGTCAGCTTCCATGGTATTAATGCTATGCCCGACCTGCTTAAAGCTGCTGCTAATGCAAATGATAAGTACAGGAGTGCAGCTATGCGCATTTCACTGGGTATTCCCGGATCAGAGATTGTGAAAAAATGGATCACTTATTTTCCTAAAGCTATACCGGCTGCAAAACCTGAGATAATTACAGCGCTTGGAATCAGAGGCGATCAACTTGCGCTTCCACTGATAACTTCCTCATTGTCGGATAAAGATTTTAACGTGAGGAAAGAAGCATCTGAAGCAATTGTAAAATTAAGCGGTAATCAGGCAATAAATTCTCTGATAAATTATATGCTGGTATTCAATAATACCCCTGATCAGGAAGCTGCAAAATCAGCTCTTATGAGAGTTATGAGTAACGATAATATGCATTTCCTGATCCCTGTTCTGAGAGAAGGAAACCTTGTTGCAAAGAAAAGTGCAATTGAGTTGCTGGCCTGGAACAAGGATAATAAATATTTTTCAGAAGTTCTTCCATTTACAGCAGCAGAAGACGAACAGGTGAAATCTGCAGCTATGAAAGCACTAGCGGGACTTGCTGCACCAGATGATCAGCCTAAGCTGATTGAACTGCTTTATGTAACAACAAATCCTGAATATATTTCTGATATTCAAAATGCACTTGCTGTTGCTGCCGGGAAAATTTCAGATCCTGAAAAAAAATCCTCAACTATCCTGAAAGGAATGGAAGGTAGTACGCAGAAAGAAAAGATTATCCCTGTTCTGGCAAAAACAGGCGGACGTGAAGCGCTGAGTGTTGTTTTGAAAGAATTTGAAAATGGTAATTCCAGTACGCGTGAGGTCTGCTTTAAAACATTGACTGGCTGGAGCGATTTTTCGGCTTCTTCTGCACTTTATGAGATATGTGCTTCCGGCAACAAGACGTTTGAAGGTCCGGCTTTTGAAGGCTATGTAGGTCAAATAAGTTCTGCAGAATTGCCTGATGAACAGAAATTACTTCTATTCAGGAAAATAATGCCATTTGCCAGGAGTGCTGAAAGACAAAATAAAATACTCGCGGAGATTGGGAAATTAAAGACTTATCAGTCATTATATTTTGTGGCAAAGTACCTCGATGATCCTTCAACTTCTGGTGCAGCTGCAAAAGCCGCCATGTATATAGCACTTCCATCAGTAAATGACAGAGTAGGAATGTATGGGGATCTTGTGAAGAAAATTCTCATAAAGGTAACAGGTAAACTGGCAGGTCAGGAAAGTGATTATGATAAAGAGATGGTTAACAAGTACCTGGCAGGCATGCCGGCAGATGAAGGGTTTACACCAATGTTTAACGGAAAGGATCTGACAGGCTGGCAGGGACTGGTTGAAAATCCCGTTGTAAGAGCTACGATGAAACCTGATGAACTGGCAAAAAAACAACTGGAAGCAGACAAAAAGGTGACAGGGAACTGGAGTGTTAAAGATGGTTGTATCTGGTTTAATGGTGCCGGAGCTAATTTGTGTTCAATAAAGGAATATGGTGATTTTGAGATGCTTGTTGACTGGAAAATATCGAAGGAAGGCGATAGCGGTATTTATCTCAGAGGTTCACCACAAGTTCAGATATGGGATACCTCGCGGGTAGAGGCTGGAGCACAGGTGGGTTCAGGTGGTCTTTATAATAATCAGAAAAACCAGGCAAAACCTCTAAAGGTTGCTGATAACCCTGTTGGCGACTGGAATACATTCAGAATCATTATGATTGGGGAGAAGGTATCAGTCTGGCTTAACGGAGAACTTGTTGTTGATAACGTTACAATGGAGAATTATTGGGATCGCAACATACCCATCTTTCCGAAAGGAGCAATTGAACTTCAGGCACATGGAACTGATCTGGCTTTCAGGGATATTTACGCGAGGGAGATAAGTGAGAATGAGTATAACCTCACTTCTGAAGAAAAATCTGAAGGATTTGTTTCATTATTCAATGGGAAAAATCTCAATAACTGGGTCGGTAACAAAGATTCATATATTGTCGAAAATGAAATGATTGTGGTTAAGCCAAATGACGGTTCAGGAGGGAATCTTTATACGGGCAAAGAGTATGCCGACTTTGTTTTCCGGTTTGAATTTCAGCTTACTGCGGCAGCCAATAACGGTCTTGGTATAAGGGCTCCCCTCACCGGAGACGCTGCTTATGTTGGAATGGAACTTCAGATTCTCGACGACACAGCTCCTGTCTATGCAAATCTTCAGCCATACCAGTACCATGGATCTGTTTACGGAGTAATTCCATCCAGAAGAGGATTTCAAAAACCGGTAGGTGAATGGAATTATGAAGAGGTTACCGCTAAAGGCAGCCGGATAACAATTGTTTTAAATGGCGCCACAATCGTTGATGGGGATATTGCTGGTCCAAGGGACAATGGAACAATGGATCATAATGATCACCCTGGATTAAAAAATAAAACCGGACATATAGGTTTTCTTGGTCATGGATCGGAACTTAAATTCAAAAACATACGAATTAAAGATCTTTCAGAATAATAAATAGAACCTGCATTTTCCTCTGTGGCTTTCTGTGTCTCCTCTGTGTCTCTCGTGTAATAAAAAGAACTATCACAAGGGGCACAGAGAATTTACATAATAATGCCTATTAAAAATGAATAGAATTTCATGTCTTTTAATTTCAATTATCTTACTATCAGCCTGTTCGCAGGTTAAGCCTCCTGAACCATTTGGTCCCGTACCTTCGGAGCGGCAGCTAGCCTGGCATGAGATGGAGTATTACATGTTCGTTCACTTTACTGTGAATACATTCACTGATAAGGAATGGGGATATGGTGACGAAAAGGAATCTGTCTTTAATCCTTCTGAACTTGACTGCAGACAATGGGCAAAAGCTGCAAAAGATGCCGGGATGAAAGGTATTATTATAACAGCCAAACACCATGACGGCTTTTGTCTCTGGCCTTCAAAATTTACAGAACATTCAGTTAAAAACTCTATCTGGAAAGATGGAAAGGGTGATGTTCTGAGGGAACTTAAAAATGCTTGTGAAGAATTCGGACTGAAGTTTGGCGTTTATCTTTCACCCTGGGATCGTAACAGTTCAGCATACTCAACTCCATTATATCTCGCGTACTACCGTAATCAGCTCAGGGAACTTCTTACAAATTACGGCGATATATTCGAAGTCTGGTTCGATGGCGCAAATGGAGGTGATGGATTCTATGGAGGCGCAAAAGAGACAAGGAAAATTGATAATAAAACATATTACGACTGGCCAAATACCCATTCTATTGTAAGGGAGTTGCAGCCTCATGCTGTAATGTTCAGTGATGCCGGTCCCGATATCCGTTGGGTCGGGAATGAAAGCGGAATGGGAAGCCTGACTAACTGGTGCCTTCTTAAAAAAGACGGAATGTATCCGGGAGGCGACTTTGCAAAGATTCTGGGAGAAGGCCATGAAGATGGAAACTACTGGGTGCCGGCTGAGGTCGATGTATCTATTCGTCCGGGATGGTTCTATCATACCAGCCAGGATTCTCTTGTCAGAACACCTGAAAACCTGATGGATCTTTATTATTCATCAGTTGGTCGTAACAGTAATCTACTGCTTAATGTTCCGCCCGACAGGAGGGGCAAGCTTTTTGAGAAAGATGTTAATTCATTACTTGCTTTCAGGGATTTGCTTAAAAAGGAATTTGAAACTAACCTGGCAAAGGGGAAAAAAGTGAATGCATCTTCATACCGCGGAAAGGGATATGAAGCATCAAATGTCAATGACGGTAATCCTGAAACATATTGGGCCACAAAGGATGAAGAGACAGCGGGGGATATAATAATTGACCTGGGAGCCGATACAGAAGTGAACAGGATAATTCTTCAGGAGTATATAAAACTCGGACAACGAGTTCAGGCATTTAAAGTATCAGCATTCATTTTGGGAGAATGGAAACCATTAATTGATGGCACAACGATAGGTCACAAAATAATAAGAAAATTCCCTGTTGTAAAAACCACCACTATCAAAGTAACTATCTACAAATCAAAAGCATGTCCTGTTATATCAAATATTGAATTATACAGGGCCCCGGGGAATTAAAGAAAGACGGGGATACTGGGAGAAAGGAAGAATATACAGAATAGTTTTTAAAATGATCAGAGTATCTGGAACATTCTGGCTATTTTAATAGCAGCTACCACTTTCTTTGTAAGGCCCACCCAATTTTTTTTCTGGATAATTTCTTTGGTTATAAGGTTTGAACCAATTCCTACACAAGTTACTCCTGAATTAAACCAATCTCTCAGATTTTCAAGGGTAGGTTCAACACCTCCGGTTGGCATAACACTTGTCCAGGGGCAGGGTCCTTTTATTGCCTTTACAAAATCAGGACCATCAATAGATGATCCAGGGAATACTTTAACTATTTCAGCGCCAAGCTCTTCAGCGTAGTTGATCTCAGAAAGTGATCCGCACCCCGGTGTCCATAATATTTTTCTACGGTTGCATACTTTTGCCATTTCCGGATTGAGGATCGGCGATACAATGAAATTTGCACCAAGTTGAATGTAGAGCGAAGCAGTTCCGGCGTCAACAACTGAACCGACTCCCATAACCATACCGGGAACCTCTTTCTCAGCCCATTTATTTAAATCGCTGAATAATTCATGAGCATAATCTCCCCGGTTTGTGAACTCAAAAACTTTAATTCCTCCGTCATAACACGCTTTAATCACATTTCTGCAAACTTCCGGATCTTTATGATAAAACACCGGAACTATGCCGGGTTCCCTCATTTTGAGGATAACATCAATTCTAGTGAAACGTGCCATTTTATTGTGATTTGTATAGACAAATGTATTTAAAAAAGCTGTAATAAAAAAGCTTTAAAGAGTTTAGTAGATGTATTGCTGGAATGGCTTTAACGGTTGTAACGTCACCTTCGCTAAACTTGCCCCCCGGGTAAGTTTTTAAAGCTCGGTCCTGTCTTTTGTCTTTCCTAATAATTATCTTAGCGTCTCAAACTCTGAAAATGGCACTTAATTATATCTGGATCGCGTTTTTCCTCATTGGATTCATAGTTGCTCTCGGCCAGTTGATATTTGCAGGTAATACTCAGATATTTAATGAACTGGTTAACTCAGTATTTTCAAACGCCAGGACAGGATTTGAGATATCTCTTGGGCTTACAGGTGCGTTAACCCTTTGGATGGGATTGATGAAAGTGGGAGAAAAAGGAGGAGTTGTGACCATACTGGGAAGGCTGATAGGTCCTCTTTTTCAGAAACTCTTCCCCGGTTTACCTAAAGGTCATCCGGCATACGGCTCAATAATGCTTAATATATCAGCCAACATGCTCGGTCTCGATAATGCTGCAACTCCAATGGGACTCAAGGCTATGAAAGAAATGCAGGAGGTTAACCCTGATAAAGAAACTGCTTCAAATGCCCAGATAATGTTTATGGTCATGAATGCAGCAGGTCTTACAATCATACCTGTTAGTATAATTGTTTACAGAACCCAGCTGGGTGCGGTTAATCCGGCCGATATTTTTATTCCAATTCTTATTTCAACATTTGCAGCGTCGCTGACCGGAATGATCAGTGTTGCAATAATTCAGAAAATAAATCTGTTCGATAAAGTAATTATGGCTTACCTTGGAGGACTTACAGCAATTGTAGCCGGTATAATTTTTTATTTCAGCAGCCTTCCAAAGGAACAGATATCGACAATCTCCACGTTTGCCGCAAATTTCATTCTATTATCGATCATTGTAACATTCATTATACTGGCCCTTATTAAAAAGGTAAATGTTTATGATTCATTTATTGAAGGAGCAAAAGAAGGATTTAATATAGCTATTAAAATTATACCATTTCTTGTTGCCATACTTGTTGCAATCGGCATATTCAGAGCCTCCGGTGCAATGGATTTTATAATAGCAGTAATAGCGAGGTTCTTCGCATGGTTAGGGGTTGATACTCAATTCACTGCTGCCTTACCTGTTGCGTTTATGAAGCCTCTTTCGGGTAGTGGAGCCCGGGGCCTTATGATTGATGCTATGACGACCCACGGAGCCGATTCATTCATTGGACGTCTGGCCTGTACCATGCAGGGTACAACAGATACAACATTTTATATTGTTGCAGTTTATTTCGGATCAGTGGGAATCAAAAACACAAGACACGCTATCGGATGCGGATTGCTGGCAGATCTGGCAGGTTTTACCACTGCAATCTTTGTAGCGTATCTATTCTTTACTTAAACATTATGGATGTTTAAAAATCCTTCAAGGTGATAAAAGTCACATAATATTAATCCCCTGAAACTACCGGTCTGCAACCGGAATGACCCGATATTATTTAATATGCAGTCCTCTAATGGTTTACGATTCATTTCATAATTTATTCTTATTCCCGCCCCCTCAGGAATACCAAAAATATGTTTCCTGCTAATATTAGCGATGATTATTTTTTGTATTATTGTGCGTTCACTTTGAGTTCCGCCAAACCGAAAAAATACAATTGTATGAATAAAAAACTATGTTTATTCCTGGGGCTGATTTTATTGGCCGCAGCATCTTGCGTACCTACAAGAATGATTGATTATTCTCAAATATCAGTTCCGCAGGAAGGCGGGTATCAGTTTAAACAAATAACCGCGGAGGATCAGATAATATGGGGTCCTATGGTAGTGAATACTTCAGGTAAACTTCAATGGTTCACCGGGTCGATGTTTGATGTTTCAAAAGACGGGGAGCATTTAGTTTATATAGGATCAACTTCAGCTGATCAGAAAGAAGGAAATATCTATGTCAGATCCACTGGCGGAGGCCGTAGCTCAGTACAGCGCACATTTGGCATTTCATCATCAGGACCATGCTTTTCTCCCGATGGGAAATTCATATGTTTCAGCGGAACATTCGCGGGGCAGGATAAGTCAAATATCTGCATGATCAATACCAATGAAGGAAGCGCTATTCAACACCTTACAGAATCTCAGTCAGGTGTGGCAACTGCACCTGTGTTTTCATCGGACGGGCAAAGTATCTTTTATACAAGAGGGCTCGCTTCCACTACTTACATTGGAAATGTTCCCAGTACTACCTGGACCTATTCTATCTGGTCGATGAATAAGAATACATCAATAACCACCCAGTATGTTGAAGGATCATCCCCTGAATTTGTTCCGGGCGATAAACTGCTTTTCACTAAATCAAATAAAACTACCAATCAGGGAGAAATCTGGATGCTTGACCTCAAATCAGGACAGGAAACTCTGATATTAAGAGATAACTTAAAGGGTTTTTCTACTCCAAAAATTTCGCCTGACGGTAAACGTATCCTGTGCGTCGGGTCTACAACAGGTGCCAAACCTGCAGATGCAAACCTGAATATATTTATGGTAAATGTTGACGGTACCGGATTTCAGCAACTCACGTTTCACCCTGGGTCTGACGTTTCTCCGGCATGGTCGCCTGATGGGAAATCAATATACTTTCTATCACAACGCGGAAGCGCAAAAGGAAGCTATAACGTTTGGAGCATAGATATCGTAAAATAACCACCTAAAAAATATTAAGATGAAATCAAGGATATTAGTTATAGGATTTTTTCTGTTGATCAGTTCTGCACTTTCTGCTCAATTTGTAGGTGATGGAGCCCCAAAACCAGCTGCAACCAATGCTTCTGCAAAACCAAAAGCTTCTTTTACAATGAAATATGGGTTGGCTATGCCTCTGGGTAATTTTGGTACAGTACCAGTCCGTTCATCCATTTCAAAGTATACTAATGGAGTAATGGGAGCAAAAACAGGTTTTTTTGCTGAGATAGGTGTAGGCATGAACTTCAGCAACACTGATAAAATGGTAGCATTTTATTATTACCCGATTCTGGCTTCTTACTGGAAGACTTCACTCGACTGGAGTACCCTGGGTGGTTTTTTCAAAGATAAAGCCATTTATACCAAACCGGTACGCGCTATTGATATCGGACAAAGATATGGTGTTGTTGTAAAACCTATCAAAGATCTTTCCGTGGCTCTCTATTATCGTCCGGGATTAGTTATTCCTCTCGATTTTGCAGTCAATAATAAAACAGCTACAACTGCTGAGACTTTTAATTTTTCCGGAACAATGGCGACTGGAGAAGGTGCACCTGTATTTATTCTTTCAAGTAGCCCGGGGCTCTCAGTAAAATACATGATGGCAGTTATATCATTGGAGGGTTATTTTGTCAAACCTGCATATGATGTTACTTACAAAGATTTTACTGTTAGTCCGACCACAACAACCACTATGGGTAAGATCCCTGTAAAAATGTTTATTCTCTCTATTGGATTGTGTTTCTGATCTGAAATAATATCACCTTAAATGATATCGTGGGGATACGTCAATGGCGTGACCTCATAACACCGTATCGAAATTTGGAGGATCATGCTGTGGCATGCCTGATAATTCACGTTACCTTAATTATTTCAAATTAATATGGTTCGAATAATTTTTAATATATTCAGGTCTTCTTAGTACAATAATTAAAAACAGGAAAACTATGAAAGTAAAAATCTTATTTCCGCTCCTTCTCACGGCTGTAATTTACATTAGTTTCGGTAATAAAGCATCAGGACAAAGTGCAAAGGTAACTGAAAACCAGGTAACAGCGCCCGCGGTGGAGACTAAAATGATGATAGTGGCAAAACTGACCGTTAAGCCGGATAAGACCAAAGATTTTATTGACGCTGCCAGGGAAATAATCGAAAAATCAAATAAAGAAAGCGGATGCATTTCTTATCAGCTTTATCAGGATCCCTACGACAATTCAAAATTTGTTTTCGTGGAAGAATACAAAAATCAGGCTGCAGTTGATGCCCATTTTGCTGCCGGTTATTTTAAAGCATTTGGTCCAAAGATCAGTGACTTTGTTGAGGGACCTGCCAAAATTAAAATAGTCAGTGTGGCTAAAGAGGTAAATCAATAATGTCAGGGTCATGCCATGACCCTTTAATCGCCATTCCGTAATAATATTGATATCTATTGATAAACAATTCGGGATGATGGAGTTTTTTCGCAGCAGAGATCCGGCAAAACTACCTGACACCTCAGCAACTTGAAATGTTCTGATAGTTAATACCTTATCATTATAAACCTTTGCTATATGTTAATTTAGGGGACTTTGTTTTAAACTAAAGGCCGCAGGCCTTACATATAGTAACGTTGGCCGAAGCCCGACGATAGTCAACATCAAGAGCCTGGTTTCCTGACCAATTTTGTTAGGTAAGCCCACAGGTTTTTTCATTAATAAAGGAGTTTGATTCGTTCTTTTTATAAAAGTGACTATTCCTATTTGTAAATATAAATTTTGTT
>JANYJP010000074.1 GCA_025358455.1 Bacteroidales bacterium | reverse complement strand
AACATTAAACTGAAAATCAAAAGTTTTTTCATCTTATTATACTGATTAAATTAGTTAATAGCAACACGCATCTGAATAAGAATATCTCATGCTGTTGTTTTACACAAATATAATGCGTGATTTTTAAAAAACCTAATGATATCTCTTTACTTATTGGTCAAACCTGATCAAGTATCCTTTTAAACAAACTTATAAATTTTATTTTTATAAATAATTTTAACTAAATGTGAATTAATTTCATTTTAATATTTTTTTAATAATATTTTAATACATATATTTGCTTGCACGCAATGAATAAAAAATATACAATTGCCTGATAGACTGAAACCTAGAGCACCTGAATTAAATTTTACCAGACTGACAGACTTAAATCTCATGTTTATACCTTGTTATTATATACGAAGCACATTTTTGCCTACCTATGAATATATTATTATTAACCTAAAAATTAGCTAACCTAAAAAAATCAACTATGGGAACTATGCGAAATTACGTATTTCTATGGAGGAGAGGCATTTTATCTCTTCTCATTTTTGGCTTTGCTATCAGCATCGCCTTCGCTCAGGGGAAAACTATCAAGGGTAAAGTTACTTCAGCAGCTGAAGGAGCACTTCCGGGCGTTAACATTTTAGTTCAGGGAACCCTTGCGGGTACTATATCCGATGCACAGGGGAACTACACTATTGCAGTTCCCGGTCCTGAAGCAGTACTGGTATTTTCTTTTATTAGTTACGCATCACAATCAGTTACTGTCGGTAATCAATCTACAATTGATGTGGTGTTGGCACCGGCGATGAGTTCACTTAATGAAGTTGTAGTTGTAGGATATGGAACTCAGAAAAAAAGAGAAGTTACCAGTTCCATTGCCAGTGTAAAATCTGAAGATTTTGTAAAAGGTAATGTAAGCAGACCTGAGCAGCTTATTCAGGGTAAAGTAGCCGGTCTTTCTATCAGCAAAGCCGGTGGTGACCTGAACGCAGGTTATGACATTCGTCTCAGGGGCTTGAGCACTATCGGTGCAAATACAGGACCGTTGGTAGTTGTTGATGGCGTAATAGGCGGGTCTCTTTCAAACATTGATCCAAACGATATCGAATCAATTAACGTATTGAAAGATGGTTCTGCTGCTGCAATTTACGGTACAAGAGGTTCAAGTGGTGTTATCCTTGTAACCACCAAACAGGGTAAAAAAGGCACAGCAACTATCGAGTATAATGTCTATACAACAGCTGAAATGATCGCAAAGCATACAGATGTTATGAATGCTACCGAATGGAGAGCAATGTCTGCTGAAACCGGCTTAGGAACTGATTTTGGTCAGAATACCGACTGGTTTAAGGAAATGACTCAGACCGGAATATCACAGGTACATAATGTTTCTATGTCAGGTGGCTCTGACAAGACAACCTACCGGGCTTCCGTAAACTACCGTAAAGCTGACGGTGTTATGCGCACTTCAGGTTACGAACAACTTAACGGCAGAATCAATATAAGCCAGAAAGCTATGAATGATAAGTTAACCATGGATGTAAATCTTGGAGCAACATCAAGAACTTCAGCCTATGGTTTTAACGATGCTTTCAAATTTGCGACCATTATGAATCCTACTGCACCTGTTAAGGTACTGGACGATCCTGCTTATGAAAAATGGGACGGTTATTTCAACCAAACGTTATTTGATTATTATAACCCTGTTCAGATTCTCGAAGAGAATAAAAATGATGGTAGAGACCAGTTATTGAACCTTTCAGTAAGAGGTACTTATGAAATAGTAAAAGGTCTTAACATTGATGCATTTTATTCTACTCAGTCTTCTACAGAATCAAGAAGCCAATATTATGACAAGAACAGCTTTTGGGTTGGGTCAAACACAAACGGGATGACCGATAAGAATCAAAATCTTTCAAATGTCAGACTTTTTGAATCAACAATTAAGTATAATGGTGAATTAAATTCCGCTTTGAGCCTTAGCGCGCTTGGTGGTTATTCTTATCAGGATTTTACTTATGAAGGATTTAATGTTCATGGTGGTAATTATCTTACTGATGCCTTTACATATAATAACCTTGGTGCAGCACTTGATTTCAAAAATGGAATTGGTACAGCAGGAAGTTATAAAAACTCAAACAAACTTATTGCTTTCTTTGGTCGTGTAAATTTGAATATTAACAGTGCATGGTTTGTAACAGCAAGTGCAAGATATGAAGGTTCATCAAGATTTGGTGCCAGCAACAAGTGGGGATTATTCCCGGCTATTGGTGGTGGAGTGGACCTTTCAAAAATTATTAATGTTGATTTTATCGACAACCTTAAAGTACGTGGAAACTATGGCTTAACAGGAAACCAGCCATCTAGCAGTTATCTTTCATTGCTTCGCTTAGGTCCACAGGGAAACTTCTTCTATAATGGAAAGTTTGGTCCTGCTTATGCACCAGTAAGTAATGCCAATGCAGATCTTAAATGGGAAAAGAAAGGTGAAATAGACTTAGGTTTTGACTTTTCAATGTGGAAATCAAAACTATCCGGCTCATTTGACTTCTACACAAGAACAACAACTGACCTTCTCTTCTCATATGAAGTTCCTGTTCCTCCAAACCTCTACAGCCAGGCTATGTTAAACCTTGGAAAAATAAAAAGTAGCGGTCTTGAGTTATCTATTAACTGGAATGTTATTCAGAAATCGGACTTTTCTTATAGCATGACATTTACTCCATCATATAACCTCGAGAACACACTTGTTTCTCTTTCAGGTACATATAATGGCGCTGAACTGAAGTACGGTGTTCGTGATCTTGCAAACATGGGTTCTCCGGGACAAAACCAGGCGCCACTCATCAGAGCAGAGGAGGGCAAACCGATAGGTCAGATTCTTGCACTCAAATACACAGGAATTGACGAAAACGGAGCATTTACTTTTGAAGATATAAACGGAGACGGAACAATTGACAACAAAGACCGCACTGTCGTTGGAAACGGATTACCAAAGTTCTTATTCGGATGGGGACATAATGTATCATACAAAAATTTCGATTTCAGTGTATTTTTCCGTGGGGTATTCGGACACGACCTAATTAATTCATTCCGAGCATTCTACGAAGTACCTAATGTTATCGGCTCATACAACCTTCCTAAGTCTGCAGTGAATATGAGAAATGCAAACGGGACTCTTCTTAATACTTCGTCGGGTCTTTATTCAAGTCTGCATGTTGAACACGCCGACTACGTTGCTCTTGACAACATGAGTTTGGGATATAACTTCAGAATGGCAAAAGGCGGAGCTTTCAGCAAGATAAGGGTTTATGCTGCAGGTAATAATTTATTCTATATTACAAAATACAAGGGAGTTGATCCTAACCCAAGATATGGAGATAGTGAAGATAACAACAATCCACTTGAGCCAGGTATTGACAGAAGAGGTTTGTGGTCAAGAACAAGATCAGTCTCTCTCGGTGCAAACTTTGTTTTTTAACCCCGAAAATGAATAATTAATGAATAAAAAAAAAGATATAGTATGAAAAAATCAATATTTCTAATATTCGGTTTGATCATCCTGGCTGGTTTTAGCCAGTCATGTACCAAACTTGATGAAAAACTTTACGGTGAGGTAACTCCCAACAATTTCTTCAAGACAGAACAGGAATTTATTTCCGCTCTTGGGGCTGCGTATACACAATTCGGTGGTTTTGCTGCTGGTGACCCTCAGTCACTACAGGAAATGACAACTGATGAGTTAACTGCTCCTACAAGAGGACAGGACTGGGATGATGGTGGTAACTGGAGAAGACTTCACTTACACTCATGGACAAAAGAAGATGGTGTTATGAGCGGTGCATGGAACTTCGGTTTCAACGGCGTAAACACTGCAAACAGACTTATTTATCAGTTCCAATCTCTCGTTACAAGTGGTCAGGTAAAACAGGACGTTGCTGATGCTTACGTTGCAGAACTTCAGACAGTAAGAGGTTTTTTCTACTGGCAGTTAATTGATGAGTATGGTAATGTTCCGCTGGTAACCGATTTTGCTAAAGCAGAAGCTACTCCTAAGACAAATACCAGATTAGAAGTATACAATTTTACAATTACCGATCTGGAAGCAGCGGTTCCAAAGTTATCAAAAGCTGTAGATGGAACCACTTACGCACGTATGAATTATTATGGAGGTCAGACTCTGCTCGCAAAACTTTATCTGAATGCGAAAGTTTATTCAGGTACTGCACAGTATGACAAAGTAATTGCTGCTTGCGATGAAGTTATCAACTCAGGAAAATATACTCTTGAGAGCAATTTCTTTGCAAACTTCAATGTTAACAATTCAGCATCCAAAGAATTTATATTTGCAATTCCGTATGATAAGGTGTTCTTTACAGGATTTAACCTGATTATGCAGACATTGAGTTATCTTAATCAGCAAACATACAACCTGGCCGCACAGCCATGGAATGGTTTCTGCTCTCTGGAAGAATTTTATAACTCATTTGATAATGCTGATATCAGAAAAGGAGAACCGGGTACACTTACCTCACCTTCCCTGAAACGCGGTACATTCCTCGCCGGATATCAGTACAGCAGCACAGGTCAGATTTTACTTGATGACGGAGTAGAAGTTGCAAATCCCAGCCGTCTTCCGGTTGCCTTCCCCGGTGACCCTGATGGAAAGAAATTTAACTTTGGTAGCATCGGTTCAGGTCAGCCTCAGATCAATGAATTGGGACCACAGGCGCTGCGTCAGGCTGGCGTAAGAGTTGGCAAGTGGGAATTTGAAATGGGTGCTTTGCCAGATATGAGCAATGACTATGCAGTATTTCGTTATGCTGATGTACTACTTATGAAAGCAGAAGCACTATGGCGCAAGAGCAATAATCCCACAGATCCTGCTGCATTGGCCCTTGTTAATCAGATCAGAGTCCGTGCAGGTGTTCCTGCCATAACTACACTTAATGGCAAACTTAGCTTTGACCTTGCAGGTGCAACTGTTGCAGGTGGTGAATTATTCAACGAACTGGGACGTGAGCTAGCTTTTGAAAAGCAGAGACGTCAGTCTATGATCCGTTGGGGAGTTTACACTGACATCAACAAATGGGTTCTTCCTCATTATAATGTTGGCGATATAGTTGTCAGCGATCCTAAAACTCTATTGTTCCCCGTACATAAGGATAAACTGGCTGCTAACCCAAATCTGATTCAAAACCCGGGTTACTAGTAATATTATATAACAATCTACTTTAAAAGAGCAGGCAATTATTATATTTGCCTGCTCTTTTTCTATTTAAGAGATCATTTTTTCAATATCATTAATCTATTTTTTTTAATAACTAAATGATTGCATATAATTTATTTTATCACCCCCTTCCCTCCCGATCGCTATCGGGACTTCCCCCACAGGGAAAGGAGCAAAACAAATCATCCCGTATGGCGGGACAGGAAAGGGGTATAAGTGATAGCAAATTGTTTAGAGGCTTGCGTAAAAGCATGAATTATTTAAAAAACAGAGTTTCATTCACCAAGATATTGGTGATGATATCCATAATGATGATTTCATGCAAATCAAGCCATACCAATTCAGATCAGAGACCTTTATTCTCCCTTCTCGATGAAAATCAAACTCATATTGGTTTCATAAATAAGCTGGAGTATACCGAAGAATACAATACCTATACTTACAGAAATTTTTATAATGGTGCAGGTGTTGGCATTGGCGACTTTAACAATGATGGATTGCCAGATATATATTTCTGTGGGAACCTGGTTGGAAATAAACTTTATTTAAATAAGGGCAATTTTGTTTTTGAAGATGTTACACAACGTGCAGGAGTGGCTTGTATTGGCTCCTGGTCAACCGGAGTAAGTATTGCCGATGTAAACGGAGACGGATGGTTAGATATTTATGTATGTAAATCAGGAGATCCAAAAGGTGCAAACAGACACAATGAGTTATTTATAAATAATGGAGATCTTACATTTACAGAAAGGTCAGCCGGGTACGGTCTTGACGTTCTCGGACTATCAGCCCATGCTTCATTTTTTGATTATGACAGGGATGGAGATCTTGATTGTTATCTTCTTAACAATTCATTTCAGTCAGTCACAGAATTTGACATAAAAAAAGGACAACGTGAGATTCGCGATACTCTTGGAGGAAATAAATTATACAGGAACGACAACGGACATTTTGTGGATGTAAGCAGGGAAGCCGGTATATACGGAAGTAAGATTGGCTTTGGTCTTGGTGTAAGCGTAAGTGACGTAAACCGGGATGGCTGGCCCGATATCTATGTGGCAAATGATTTTTTTGAACGCGATTACCTCTACATCAACAATAGGGACGGTACTTTTACAGAATCACTCGAGAACCAGTTGCGGGAAATTAGTCTGGGTGCCATGGGCGCTGATATTGCTGATATCAATAATGACGCTTACCCCGATATTTTTGTAACGGAGATGACCCCTGAAGGGAACTCACGTCTCAAAACAAAAGCACTTTTTGAAAGCTGGGACAGATATCAGATGAAGGTGAAGAACGGTTATTATAACCAATTCCCCAGAAATGTCCTCCAGCTTAATAATAAAAATGGCTCCTTCAGCGAAATTGGGCGCCTTAGTGGGGTGAGTTCAACCGACTGGAGCTGGGGAGCTCTTATTATGGATATGGATAATGATGGATGGAAAGATATCTTTGTCGCAAATGGCATCTATAAGGATTTACTCGATCGCGATTACCTTGAAATCTATTCAGATCCGTCGGTTATGAGATCAATGATAAAAACCGGGGAGAAAGCTATCCTGAAGATGATCGATATGATACCTACTGTAAAGGTACCGAACTATGCCTTTCACAATAATGGGGATCTTACATTTACAAATCAATCAGCTTTATGGGGACTGAATACTCCTTCTTTTTCAAATGGAGCTGCTTATGGAGATCTTGATAACGATGGTGACCTGGATCTGGTTGTAAACAATGTGAATATGCCACCGTTTATTTACAGGAATGAGTCGAACAGCAAAACCATGACAAATTTTCTTATACTCAGATTAAACGGGACTGGTAAAAATACAGCAGCAATCGGCGCTGGCGTTACACTTTACTACGACGGTAAAATTAATTTTCAGGAACTCATACCCAACCGTGGCTTTCAGTCAAGTGTCGATAACCGTCTTCATTTCGGGTTAGGAGCTTCAACACATATCGATTCCCTTGCAGTTAACTGGCCTGATGGCATGTATTCAGTTGTACGAGAAGTGGCAATAAATCAATTTCTTACATTGGATCAGAAAAATGCCGGAAAGAAGACTAAAATAATTCCTGAAAAGACAAATTCACCGGTTTTCAGGATAACAGAACTGATCAAAGGACCTGATTTTACACATAAAGAGACAGATTTTGTTGATTTTGAACGTGACAGGCTATTGTTTAATTCATTAACAAATGAAGGTCCTCATATGGCAATAGGTGATGTAAATCACGACGGTCTGGACGATCTGTTTATATGTAATGGTAAAGGAAGTCCCGCGGCTCTATACATTCAGGACAAGGAGGGGCATTTCCGGAAGATGAATGAAAAAGCCTTCGAAGAAGATAAAATTTCTGAGGATACTGACTGTGCATTTTTTGATGCTGATGGCGACGGAAATCTTGATTTGTATGTTGCCAGTGGCGGCAATGAGTTTTCATCCAGTTCATCAGCGTTGAACGATCGTTTGTATTTTAATGACGGGAAAGGCATTTTTACAAAATCTTCTCAGATCTTGCCTTCCGGAAAATATGAGAGTACTTCCTGTGTTAAACCGGCTGATTTTGACAAGGATGGTGATATTGACCTTTTTGTGGGAATCCGGTTGATACCATTCTCATACGGATTGCCTGCAAACGGCTATCTGCTTGAAAATGACGGCCATGGCAATTTTACTGATGTAACAGCAAAAAGAGCGCCCGGTCTGACTAAAATTGGCATGATAACTGATATGGTGTGGGCCGATGTGGATAATGACGGAGACCTTGATATGGTGATTGTCGGCGATTGGATGCCTGTAAAGATATTTATCAATAATAATGGTATATTCAGTGATGAATCTGCGAGTTTTGGATTATCAGGTACGGAAGGCTGGTGGCATACAATTGTTGCAAAAGATCTGAACGGAGACGGAAATATCGACTTTGTGCTGGGCAATCATGGATTGAATTCGTTCTTCAAAGCGTCTGATAAAAAGCCTGTTACAATGTACATAAATGATTTTGATCTGAACGGAAGTATTGAACAGATCATCTGTACATTTAACGGTGATACACTATTTCCCCTAGTTAAAAGAGATGACCTGGTGAAACAAATACCATCTCTTGAAAAAAAATATTCAAAGTATGCTGATTACAGGAATCAGCGTATGGAAGATATTTTTCCACCTGATATACTGGAGAGGTCGGTTAAATTGACTGCAAGAATGATGGAGAGTTGTATGATGATAAACACCGGGAAGGGATCATTTAATATCACTCCACTCCCTTTGGAGGCACAGTTCTCACCTGTTTATGCAATTGCCGCTGATGATTTCGATCATGATGGGATCTGTGATATTATTGTTGGCGGAAATCAGCAAAGAGCCAAACCTGAGACCGGGATTTATGATGCCAGCTATGGCCTTTTAATAAGAAGAGACTCGAGTGGGATATGGAAACCTGTTTCACCATATATTTCAGGATTGTCAATAAAAGGCGAAATTCGTGATTTTAAAACTCTTAATATTAATGGACAAAAAATATTTATAGTTGCACGAAATAATAATAAGTTACAATTTTACAAATATTAAAGATATAATATGAAGACAAGATTTATAGTTTTTTTAACTGCAATTATATTTGCAGGTATTCTTTCAGGATGTACACCTAAAGCAAAATACGACAGAATGGTGAAACGTGAACTGGCAAGCGGTATTAGAAATGATTCAATATTTATGGGTTTATACCTGGGAATGCCCGAAAAGGATTTCTACACCCGTTGCTGGATCCTAAACGGAAAAGGCTTAATCAGGCAAAGTCCTCGTAACATGTCAGTTGAATATGAGATGAAAAACGAATTTAAATCAAAGGCAACGATGGACTTTTATCCGGAATTTGTTAAAGGCAAAATATATGAGATGCCCGTACGGTTCATCTATAACGGATGGGCACCATGGAATAAAAAACTATCATCAGATAGTCTCCAGATTGAAGTTGTAAACTGGTTTAAAAAATTGTATGGAGATAACTTTATAGATGTAAAACACCCCGTAAGAGGTGATGCTTATGTAATGGTAAATGGCAATAGGAGAATTTCTATTTTTAAAGAAAATGAAATGTATGTCTGGGCTGTTTATACCGACCTCCTTGTGAAAAAGAATGTAACAGATTCCACTTCTAAAATAGGGGAAATTCAGAAAGAGATATCTAAAAAGCTAGAGAAATAGAATGATCCGGAATTCTCAATCAAAGCTACCCCCTAAATCCCCTTCTTCGACAGGCTCAGAACAGGCGACTAATTGTGGTTTTCAGCCCCCGGGGAAACTGTCCAAATGTGTGGTTTGGGGGTCGAAAATGTCTAAATCGGGGGTTGGGGGGTTGAAATTAATATGTTTCATATTTCTTTTCTTCATAGCTTCCTGTACAAAAAAGACTGGAGATCATTTGTTTACACTCATGCCTGCATCCATTACACATGCTGATTTCAGTAATGACCTTGATTATGAAAGACAGTTGAAGGAGAAGTTCAATATTTACAAATTCCGTAATTTTTATAATGGAGGAGGTGTAGCTCTTGGTGATATAAATAATGATGGACTTCTGGATATATTTATGACGTCCAACATGCGGACCAATAAGCTTTATCTGAATAAGGGAAATTTTGAATTTGAGGATATCTCATCTAAAGCCGGCATTGAAGGAAAAGGATGGTCCACAGGCGTAAGTTTTGCAGATGTAAATGGAGATGGACTTACAGATATTTATGTATGCAAATCGGGAAATTTAACCGGCGATGAAAACCGTAATGAATTATTTATTAATAATGGTGATCTGACATTCACCGAAAGAGCTAAGGAATATGGCATTGACGAACCGGGGAATTCTACTCAGGGTGTGTTCTTTGACTATGATAAAGATGGTGACCTTGACTTATATCTTCTGAAAAACTTCCCTAAGGCTATCGGAAGTTTTAATCTGAAGGAGAATCAGCGTGCGGTGAGGGATTCTCTAGGCGGTCATAAGCTTTTCAGAAATAACGGAAATAAATTTACTGATGTCAGTGCAAAAGCCGGCATTTATGGCAGCAGGATAGCTTTCGGACTGGGTGTGACTGTGGGAGATATTAACCAGGATGGCTGGTTGGATATCTATGTGTCAAATGATTTCTTCGAGCGTGATTATATTTATTTAAATAATCATGACGGAACATTCAGGGAGACACTGACTGATATGATGGGATCAGTTTCTGCTGCATCCATGGGGGGCGACATGGCAGATATAAATAATGATCACTTTCCGGAGATTTTTACCACTGATATGGTTCCTGAGCATAACGACCGTCTGAAAACAAAAACAACATTCGACAGTTGGGAAAGCTATAAATCAAATGTTGATAACGGATATCATCATCAGTTCACACGAAATATGCTACAGTTGAATAACACAGATGGGACATTCAGCGAAATTGGCAGACTGGCAGGGGTTTATGCAACCGACTGGTCGTGGGGTTCCCTGATGACTGATCTTGATAATGACGGACTGAAAGATATTTTTGTTGCAAACGGTATATATAAGGACCTGACCGATCAGGACTATATTCAGTTTTTCACCAACCGCGATATGGTGATGTCAATTATATCAGGTAAGGATGTAAATTACAGAAAACTTATTGATGCTATTCCATCGGTAAAAATTCCCAGTTATGCCTTTAAAAATTTGGGAAATTATAAATTTAAGAATATGGCGTCTGAATGGGGACTCGCTACTCCTGGTTTTTCAAACGGATCCGCTTACGGCGATCTGGATAATGATGGGGATCTTGATCTTGTGGTAAATAACGTCAACATGCCGATGTATATCTATCGCAATGAATCAAATACACATTTTCCTGACAATCACTATCTGAAAGTAATTCTAAAGGGTGAAGGTGGAAATACAGATGCAATAGGCGCAAAAGTAACCGCAATACATAATGGTAAATTTGTTTATATCGAGCAAATGCCGATGCGCGGATATTTATCTACTGTCGATCCTCGTCCTAATCTGGGACTTGGTCCATTAACTGTTGTTGATTCACTTATCGTAGAATGGCCTGACAGCAGAACAACATTAATGACCGATGTTAAGACAAATCAGATTCTGACACTCTATCAGAAGGATGCCAGATCAATGACAATCCGCCTCACAGACCTGGGAATTTCAAAAAATGAATATTTTGAAGATATAACAAAGGAAAACAAGATAAATTTTGTTCATAAAGAAAATGATTTCAATGATTTCGAAAGAGATCCCCTGCTTTATCAGATGATGTCAACAGAGGGACCGCGAATGTGCAAGGGGGATGTTAACGGAGATGGTCTTGAAGACATTTACATCTGTGGCGCCAAAGGTCAGGCCGGTACATTGATGATACAACATAAAAATGGAACCTTTGAATCAGTGCAAAAAGATTTATTTGAAAAGGATAAAATATCTGAAGAGACTGACTGCGCAATGTTTGATGCCGACAACGATGGGGACCTTGATCTTTATGTTGCATGTGGCGGCAATGAATTTCCCGAGAGCTCTTCTGCATTAAGTAACCGCTTGTATATAAATGACGGAAATGGGCATTTTGTAAAATCCGATCAGATTTTGCCTGCCGGAAAATATGAAAGCACTTCGTGTGTACGTCCTGCTGATTTCGATAAAGACGGCGTGATGGAATTATTTGTCGGTATCCGGCTTAAACCATTTGCTTATGGGGTGCCTGTTAACGGATATTTACTGGAAAATGATGGCAAAGGAAAGTTTACTGATGTTACATCTCAGATTGCTCCCGAATTGAAAAACATAGGTATGATACGTGATATGCTGTGGGAAGATGTAGACGGAGACGGAGATCTGGATATGATAATTGCAGGTGACTGGATGCCTCTGAAGATATTTATTAATGAAAATGGAAAGTTTAAAGAAAAGAAGGATGCTTTTGGTCCGGAAAAAACAAATGGCTGGTGGAATTGTCTGGCAGCCGGAGATTTTAATGGTGATGGTTATGTGGATTTTATAGCAGGAAATCACGGGATGAACTCGAGATTTAAGTCAACACAGGAAAAACCTGTTTCTATGTATGTAGGTGATTTTGACCTCAATGGAACAATAGAGCAGATCATTTGTGCGTATGATGGAGATAAATCTTATCCTCTTGCTTTAAAACATGATCTTATAAGGCAGATACCTGAGCTGGCAAAGAAATATCCTACATATGAATCATATAAAAATCAGCAAATTACAGATATCTTTACTCCGGAACAGTTGAAAAATGCAATCCTTTTGGATGCTTACCAAATGGAAACTTCCATTTTTATAAATGATGGAAAAGGAAATTTCAGGAGGGAACCCCTGCCTGTAGAGGCACAGTTTTCACCAGTATACAGCACGGTGGTCGGAGATTATAATGGAGATGGGAAGCAGGATATACTGCTCGGGGGTAATCTCTACAATGTAAAACCCGAATTCGGACGTTACGATGCCAGCTATGGAGCAATGTTATCGGGTAACGGACACGGTGGTTTTACTTATATTCCACCCAAAATCTCAGGATTTCATCTCAATGGTGAGGTAAGAGATATAAAAGAGGTTAAAACGCTGAAAGGTAACATCATTGTAGTAGCTCGAAGCAACGACACTTTACAGGTATTTAAAGTTAAAGGCCGGTGAGGCTATCATATGAAAGACTCTTCATTTATTTTTCTTTTGTCCTTATTGGTCTTTTCCTGTAAACCTGAGGAGAAAATAGAAGAACCATTGTTTTCACTACTCCCCTCCTCCTCTACCCATATAGAATTCAAAAACCAGTTAACTGAAAATGAACAATCGAATATCATTGAATATCTGTATTTTAATAATGGAGCAGGGGTGGCTGCCGGTGATATAAATAACGATGGTCTCATAGATCTGTATTTCACTTCCAATCAGAATCCGAATAAATTATACATCAACAGGGGAAATTTTGTATTTGATGATATTACAGATGCGGCCGGAGTTGCAGGTACAGGAGACTGGAAAACGGGGGTCACCATGGCAGATGTAAACGGAGACGGATTGCTGGATATATATGTTTGCCAGGTCGGAAAATATAAGAGTTTAAAAGGAAAAAACCAGCTATTTATAAACCAGGGCAACCTGACATTCAAAGAGGAAGCTCATGAATATGGTCTCGATTTCCAGGGATTCTCAACCCAGGCTGCATTTTTTGACTATGATCATGACGGTGACCTGGATATGTATCTTCTCAATCATTCTGTTCATACATCACGCAGTTACGGGGACGCATCACTACGTCTGGAGTGTGATTCATTCTCGGGTGACAGATTATTCAGGAATGATGAAGAAAACGGAAAACGGGTCTTTCATGATGTGACAAAACAGGCAGGCATATACAGCAGTCCTATCGGATATGGACTGGGAGTTAATGTCTCAGATATTAATAATGACGGCTACCCCGATATTTATATCTCAAATGACTTTCATGAAAATGATTACCTGTATATCAACAATGGTGACGGAACCTTTTCAGAACGGTCAAAGCAAAGTCTTGGACATACAAGCAGATCTTCTATGGGAAATGATATAGCCGATATGAATAATGACGGACTTCCTGACATTATGGTCCTCGATATGTTGCCGGATGATGAAAAAGTCAGGAAACAGTCGGGAGGGGAGGATGACTATGAACTGTTTCAGCTTAAACTGAAATACGGTTATAATTACCAGTTTGTACGTAATACCCTGCAACTTAATCTCGGTGGTGGTTTGTTCAGTGAAATAGCATTACTTGCCGGAGTAGCTTCAACTGACTGGAGCTGGTCACCGCTTTTTTGTGATGTTGATAATGACGGATGGAAAGATCTCTTTATCACCAACGGAATATACCGGAGAGCGAATGATCTGGATTATGTAAAATTTCTTACAGGAGGCAACAGAAATTTTCCTGCACGAGATAATAGTAAATTAAGTGATAAGGACTTATATGAGAAAATGCCTCTCTATCCAAATGTAAGTTATATCTATAAAAATAATGGTGATCTCACATTTACTAATATGGCTAAGGCATGGGGAATTGATACCAGATCATTTTCAAATGGCGCTACTTATGCTGATCTCGATAACGATGGAGACCTCGATCTGGTTGTCAATAATATAAATGCCCCGGCTTTTATCTATTGTAACAATAGTGAAAAACAGTCAGGTAACCATTATTTGTCGGTAGTATTAAAGGGAAAAGGGATGAATACCCGGGGAATCGGAGCCCGCGTTACTTTATTCAGCAATGGTAAGGAACAGATGGCCGAGCAATTTCCAACAAGAGGGTTTCTGTCTGCCACCTCCGATGTGTTACATTTTGGATTGGGACCGGTAACAGTTGTAGATTCACTTATTGTCCGCTGGCCCGATTTGTCGGAACAAATGATCAGGAAAGTTCCTGTTGACAAGATTCTTACCTTAGAAATGATAAATGCAGGCAAACCATCAATAAGAAATCAGATTAATGAAAAAATGAAATTGTTCTCCCCTACCCTGATTCCCGGACTTGAATTCAGGCACAAGGAAGACGATTGGGTTGATTTTTACCGCGAGCGTCTTATCCCACACAGCCTTTCAGCAGAAGGACCGGCTCTTGCAGTGGGTGATGTAAATGGAGACGGTTTAGACGATCTATTCATTGGCGGAGCTAAAGGGCAGCCGGCTAAGATATTTGTTCAGCAAAGAAACGGATCTTTCAAAGCTTTAGATATTCCGTTGCTGGACAGGGAGAGGTTTGCAGATGATGTTGATGCCGCTTTTTTTGATGCTGACGGAGATGGGGATCTGGATCTCTATATTGTAAGGGGAGGAAATGAGCTTCTTATCGGAAATCCTTTACTTACTGACTTGTTGCTTATAAATGATGGAAAAGGAGGATTTACAAAAGGTGAATTGCCTTTTATGTCTCATAATGGATCATGTGTGTTGCCTTGTGATTTTGATAATGATGGTGACGTAGACTTGTTTGTAGGTTCGAGATCTGTACCAGGCGCCTATGGGCTGTCACCCAATCAGTTTCTTCTTGAAAACGATGGGCATGGCCATTTTAAGATTGTAACAGATGATAGAATTAATGCGTTTAAAAACATTGGTATGGTGACTGATGCAGCCTGGATGGATTATGACAAGGATGGTGATCAGGATCTGATATTAGCAGGTGAATGGATGAAGGTCTGTATTTTCCGGAATGATAAAGGACATTTTACAGATGTAACCGATAAGGCTGGTCTTACTGAAACATCAGGATGGTGGAATTGCGTTAAGGTTGCTGATGTAAACGGAGATGGACTGCCTGATATAATCGGTGGCAATCTGGGACTGAATTCCATTTTAAAAGCATCAGTAAGGGAGCCTGTGGAAATGTATCTTAACGACTTTGACAACAATGGATCTATTGATCAGATCATATGTACATATCAGAACGGGATAAGTTACCCGTTTGCTTCACTCGACGACTTATCAGGTCAGATAGCCGGTTTAGAAAAAAAATATCCAAATTATTCTGAATTTGGAGGCAAAACAGTAATAGATATATTTGGTAAGAATGCAATTGATAAATCCATCATAAAAAAAGCAGTGCTATTTGAAAGTTGTTTGTTCATGAACAATGGAGATGGAACTTTTAAGATAAATAAACTTCCCATAGTCGCACAGTTTTCGCCGGTTCGCGATTTACTGGTCCGGGATATTGACAAGGATGGAAACCCGGACCTGGTTCTGGTTGGAAACAATTATGCAGTAAGACCTTCGTATGGCCGTTATGATGCAAGTTATGGATGGTATTTATCAGGTGATACAGGTCATATCTATAAACCTTTGATGCCGGTGGCAAGTGGTCTCAAGATAATTGGAGATGCAAGGAGAATAGTTCCGATTGTTATAAATGGAAAACATTATCTGGTGGTAGCAGTAAATAGCGGAGATCTGCAAGTATTCCAATTATTAAGATAATAACATGGAAAAAGATGCCTCATTCCCAATCCAAGTGGTATCGGTTGGCAATACTTTCTATTTTTGCAAACAACTATTTATTACATTTGCATTTAATATTGCGAAATCAAATACTTTAGTGTAGTATGTTTTTGACATTGGAAGTAAGACAGGCTTATACAATTAATTAAAAATTAGCACTATGAACTTACAATATATTACTGATACAAAAGGACGTAAAAGTGCTGTACAGCTTCCATTGAAGGACTGGGAACAGATACAAAAAGACCTCGAAGAACTTGACCGGTTAAGGAACAAAAAACTTTTTATGGCCGAACTGGCCGAAGCTATTGAAGAAATGAAGCTGATTATGGAAGGCAAAAAACAAGCTCGTAACGCTGAAGATTTCATCAATGAGCTTTAAAGTTAAATCCATATCTGTTTTTGAACGGCAAACCAAACGCCTGGTTAAAAAATATCCTTCTCTTAAAAAAGAAATTCAGGAACTAATTAAAGAACTTAAGGAAGGACCAGAAAACGGCATTTCAATTGGCCATAACTGTTATAAAGTTCGCCTTGCCATTGCCAGCAAAGGAAAAGGTAAATCCGGTGGCGCACGTGTTATAACTCACGTGATTTTTAAGGACGATACCGTTTACATGCTCTCTATTTACGATAAATCAGAAATAGCAAACCTTACCGCCAAGGAAATCCTCGAACTTATTCAACTTATTCCATAACAATACCCCGCATTGCCTGAGGCGAAATTGATAGAATGACAACATGGCCAAAGACCAGATCGATAAGCTTTGGCGCTAACGTCATCTTTTAATCCTGAAAATGTTTCAAAAACTCAATAAGGTTACTGACATCAGGGCTGATGCCGGTTTTCACATACGATCCTGATAC
>JANYJP010000139.1 GCA_025358455.1 Bacteroidales bacterium | reverse complement strand
TTGACCAGCAAGGCAATGTCTATTAAAGTTAAACCGTTGCCGGGAACCCAGCCTGCAGATTTCTCGGGGGTAGTTGGAAAACTTGAACTAAAAGCAGTATTAAATAAGGATTCTGTAAATGTGAATGATGCTGTAAACTTTAAACTGACGATTACTGGAACAGGAAACCTGAAAATTGCATCAACACCGGTTTTTAAATTATCTCCAGATATAGAAGTATACGATCCTAAGATATCGGATGATATCAAAAACGGAATAAACGGGACTTCGGGACAGAAAAATTTCGAATATTTGCTTATACCCCGCCATTTCGGTGATTTTACAATTCCTTCAATAACTTATTCATTCTTTAATATTTCAACAGGAAAGTATGAGAAGCTGACTACAAAGGAGTTCCATTTTTATGCAAAAAAAGTTAATGATCAGAATACTGGAATTACTGTTTATGGCACCATGTCAAAAGAGGATGTTAAATACCTTGGGAAAGATATAAGGTTCATTAAATCAGAAACCGGTAAACTTACAAAATCAGATAATATTATATCATCAAAACGATCATTTTATAGTGTTTATGCATTTTCTCTTTTTACATTTCTTTTAATTCTGTTTCTGCGACGGGAACATATCAGACGTAATTCAGATATTTCACTTGTCAGAAACAGAAAAGCCGGAAAAATAGCAACAAAAAGGCTTCATAATGCATCCCTATGTCTTAAAAATCAACAACTTGATAGGTTTTATGAAGAGATACTTAAGGCTATCTGGGGTTATTTAAGCGATAAACTGAATATTCCCGTATCAGAGCTTACCAGATCAAATGCAATTACCTCACTGGTTGGAAGTGGAATTGATGAAGAAAGAATTAAGAATCTGAATAGCATACTGGATACCTGTGAATATGCAAGATATGCTCCTTCGGCATCAGGAACAGAAGCAGATATAATTTTTGAAGGTGCCACACAATTTATTAAATCAGTTGAAAACTCAATCGGGTAGAAAATGAAATTAAAATCACGATATATATTAACTCTCATTTTTGTTTCCCTTATTTGTATTGAAGCAGGATCGCAGGATTCAAAACAAGTAAAATTCAATCAGGGGGTCACTTACTACGCTTCAGGAAGTTACAAAGAAGCTCTGCAGGCCTGGACCGATATTTATAACACTGGTTACCGTTCAGCGAATCTTAGCTATAATATAGGAAATGCATACTTTAAGATCAATGACATACCTGATGCAATTTTGTTCTATGAAAGAGCTTACCTTCTTAAGCCTGCCGATGAAAATATTAATTATAATCTTCAGATTGCCAGAACACTAACTACCGATAGATTTCAGGAAATACCGGAGTTATTTTTTGTTAAATGGTATAATTTTATTTCACTCTTCCTTTCAGCAAATCTTTGGGCAAAAATCAGTCTTACAAGTTTTATTCTTAGCCTCTTACTTATATCACTTTATATTTATTCGCCACACTATCGCCAGAAAGTGATCGGATTCTGGTTGGCAATTTCCTTTTTTGTGCTTTCATTGGCTTCACTGACCTTTACCATACGAAACAAAGCATTGGTTTATGACAGCCATAAGGCCATAATATCCAGTCCGTTAGTTAGTGGAAAAAGTTCCCCTGATAACAGCGGAACCGACCTGTTTGTTCTTCATGAAGGGACCAAAGTATCTATCGGTGATGAAGTTGGTGAGTGGTATGAAATAAGACTTTCGGATGGGAATAAGGGTTGGGTCCCTGTAAAAAGCCTTAATATTATTTGACCTGTTTGCAACTTATTTACTATATTTCAGGTCAGATATAAAAGGCTTAATTTATTATTCCCGGTCATGAAAAAAATAATTCTGATATCAATATTTGTTCTGTCTGTTGTTGCTTGTAAGAAAACACAATTCTCTCCGGAAGGACCAACCGAAATAAGAATCAGGAACCTGACAGATCAGAATTTCACCGAGGTAGTAGTCAAAACTTCGGAAAACGATGATGATATTGATACTTTAGGGAACATAAACCATAACGAGGTTTCAGACTACTTCAGGTTCAAAAAAGCATACACTAACATTGAAATTTCAGCAAAAATCAATTTAGGAGGTTCAATGGTTACATTTTCTACCGGTAAGGTTAATTATTCTTATCTTCATTATATAGGTCAGGACAGGATAACCTATGAAGTCTTTATACCTGGCATGGATACCCGGGAACTAAAGATAAGTAACCGGATAATTGAAGAACCCCTGATATTAAAATAGAATTTTATCTGAAGACAGGGTTCAATCATTCACTTTCATTTTTAACAGTTATATTGATACATTTGCTATTATCATTTGATTAATGGAAGAGTTTGTAACTGCCTGTCCAAGGAACTGCTACAGTACCTGTTCTTTCAGGGTGCAGGTTGAAAACAATAGAATAAGGAGAATTCTCCCGTATTCAGGAAACCTTGCAACTCCTGAGGGACCTTGTATTAAAGGGTTGGCATATCTTGAGAGAACTTACTCCCCTGATCGTATTGTTAATCCTTTATTTAAATCAGCTGATGGAAGTTTTCGTCCGGTATCGTCAGACAATGCACTCGATATAATTACCAACAAACTTGAGACTCTCAGACAAAAGTATGGTCCCCATTGTGTATTATGGTATAAGGGGAGCGGAATGTCGGGATTAACAAATGAAATTGGCTCAGAATTCTGGAAAGCATTTGGAGGTGTTACAACTACTTACGGGAATCTATGCTGGCCTGCAGGTCTGGAGGCAGTAAGACTTACTTTAGGTTCAGTAAAACATAATGTCCCATGGGATATAGAAAACGCTAAAACGATTATTATCTGGGGAAAAAACCCTGCTGAAACAAATATTCAGGAAATTGCATTCATTGCCAAAGCCAGGGAATCCGGAAGCAATATCATTACAATTGATCCGTTGCGGACGCCAACTGCTGATAAGTCGGATATCCTGTTTTGTCCCAAACCGGGAACTGATGCCGCTCTGGCGCTTGCTGTTGCCCGGGTACTAATTGATGATGGTCTGATTGACCGGTCATTTATCGACAAATATGTTAAAGGATATGATGAATTCAAAAAGTCATTACATATTTTACCAGCTGATGCAGAAGCTATTACAGGTATCCCTGCTGATAATATTACAGAACTTGCATATATAATTGGTAAAGGCGGACCTGTTACTTTTCTGCCCGGATATGGGGTTCAGAGGCATTTGAATGGAGGGCAGACAATCAGATCTATTTTATCACTGGCTATAATTACAGGAAACATTGGGAAAACAGGCTCAGGATTTAATTATGCAAATCTTCAAAGTTATGTCTTTGATGATGTTAAAGAACCATTGTCTTATTATCCTGATAAACAAAAAGATATACCATTTCGTCGGACAATTTCCATGGCGAAACTTGGTTCTGATTTATTGGGTACAAAAGATCCTCAACTTAAAGCAGCCTGGATAGAAAGAGGCAATCCACTTTTGCAATCGCCTGATTCTGTTAATGTACGGAAAGCATTTTCCAATATGGAATTTAGAGTAGTGGTTGAACAGTTCATGACTGATACGGCAGCAGTTGCTGACATAATTCTTCCTGCCAAGGATCTGTTTGAACAATCAGATATTGTGGGTTCATACTGGTCGCCTTATGTACAGTTTAAGCCAAAAGTAATTCAGTCACCCGGTGAAGTACTTCCGGAAACTGAAATCTATTATCAACTAAGCAAAAGGCTTAACCTGAAACTTAATTCAAGCCTGATGCCTGAACCGGGCAATGAAAACATCGAAATATGGCTCGAAAACAGAATTAAAGGATATTCTGATCTTTGCCTTAATGATCTTAAAAACGGACCGGTTCTCGCACCTTTACTTGAACATATTGCCTGGGAGAACATGAAATTTGATACTCCATCGGGGAAAATAGAGCTCTATTCATCTGATGCTCAATCGATCTGGAAAGTATCTCCATTGCCTGAATATGTTCAAATTGATACTGATTCAAATGGGAAGAACTTTCCATTAACATTTATTACTCCTAATACCGGTAGCCGGATTCATTCACAATTTGGGAATCTTAAAATTATTAAGGAAACATTACCTTCCCCGGCAGTACGGATTTCACCTGCTGATGCTGATTTGAGGGGCATAAATTCCGGACAGAAAATAAGGATTTTTAATCAGCATGGTGAAGTATTCAGTATTGCAGAAGTATCTAACAGAGTTCCTCCCGGGTCTGTTGTTCTTCCAAACGGGATATGGTTTAAGGAAGGTGGAGGCGGGAATACTCTGATTTCAGGCATGGAAACTGATATGGGTTACGGAGCAGCATTTCATGATAATAAGGTTGAAATTGAAAGAGTTGTAAGGGATGAATAAAGGTTTCATATTTAATCATAATAAGTGCGTGGCTTGTGGCGCCTGCAACGCCGCCTGTATTCTTGAAAACGGATGGACCGTTCATCCCCGGGAGATTTATACATATAATAAGGACGTTTCAGTTTCATTACCACTGATAAATCTTTCACTTGCCTGCAATCATTGCGAAAAACCTGTCTGCCTTGAGTGTTGCCCTACGGGTACGTACTTCAGAGAACCCCAAACCGGTGCCATAGTAATAGATGACAAAAAGTGTATTGGCTGCAAATATTGCCAGTGGAACTGTCCATATGATGCACCGAAGTTCGACGCGAAGAAAAGGATAATAGGGAAATGTAATCTTTGTTATTCAGGGCTTTTAGACGGAAGACTGCCTGCATGTACAGATGCGTGCCCTACAGGAGCATTGAGTTATGGAGAACTTCCCGGGATTGATACTGAAAATAAATTTCCATGGTTTCCTGACAAAGACCTTAATCCATCATTAGAATTTTCCGGAGAACATAATACCGTTATAATTCCTCTGAAGATTATTCCGGAGAATATGTATGTTAATCAAATGCCGGTAAAATCAGAAAAGCCATCAACGGAAACAAGGGAATGGAGTCTGGTCGCTTTCAGTTTTTTAGCTACACTTTCTGTATCTTCTGTAATTTCGTCGCTAATTAATGGAGTTTTTCCAAACTTCATATTTATAGTTTTAATTAATATTCTTACCGGCCTGGTTTCACTGTTTCATTTGGGGAGGAAATTAAGAGCCTGGAGGGCGCTTTCAAATCTGAAGTCCTCTCCGCTTAGCCGCGAAATAGCATTGTTTTTAATATATGGAGCCGTATCTATACTTGCAGTTATTACAGAACTCCCTGCTGTATTGGTAGTTGCTTCGATTGTCGGGTTATTACTGCTGATTGTAATTGATAGTGTTTATATTAATTCTGATAAGCGGAAATCAGTAATTTTTCATAGTGGGCAGACGTTTCTCAGCTCCTTGCTTATAGCTTCATTTTTTTCCGGAGCTGTGATTCCTTTTATTTTTATTGCCCTGATTAAGGTGGTATCCTCCATACATAAAATATATTTCACTAAAGGAACCGGAAATAATTTTGGTTTAAGATACTTCCGTTTGGCGATTCTGGTGGTTATGGGAATAAGAATAATATCAGCCGGGTATTCTTTTGATCCGGTTATTATTGCTCTGTTCCTGGCGGGTGAATTGATTGACCGGATAATATTTTATTCCGACTTTGAACCAATGAATTTAAATACATTTATTTATAAGCATATTAAAACTGTAAAAGATGAAAAGAAAAGAGGTTAACAGTTCGCGGATGCCTGTTTACCGTGATGCCGGATTTGAGTTATTTGATGCCGGTACCACAGCAGAAGCTTTCAAAAAAGAGACTGAGCATGAAAGAGAACCGGATAACTACATCTATTCACGTTATCGGAACCCCACAGTTGTTTCAGCAGAAGAAGAAGTAATGCGTATTGAAGGCTGTGAATGGGCTCTCCTTACCCAATCCGGTATGTCTGCTATTGATACTGCTCTTTCGATATTTCAAAATAGTAATGAGACCAGGCCCTGGTTATTTTTTACTGAAATTTATGGTGGCACAATCTCGTTTATTGAATCGGTTCTGAAAAAAAGAAGAGGTTTGGATATTCATTATTTCACCCCTGAAAATGGAAAATATGATCTGAAGGAATTCGGGAAGGAAATATCAAAGCTTAAACCTGCATTAGTGTATATCGAATCAATATCGAATCCGATGCTGATTGTTGCAGATGTACAGGAGATAACCAGAATAGCTAAAAAGAACGGTTCCAGGGTAATAATTGACAATACATTCTCTACACCGTTGTTGTATAAACCTCTGAATGATGGTGTTGATATAGTTATTCATAGTGCTACAAAATATTTTTCAGGGCACGGAAACCTGACTGCAGGTGTTATTTGCGGAAATAGCAGGAAGATTATGCAGGATGCGATTGAATACAGAAAATTTGTCGGTCACATGCTTTCTCCGGATGATGCTTACAGATTGCAGACACAGATACAGTCATTTGAGCTTCGGTTTTCGCGACAATGCAGCAATGCAGCTAATCTGGCTGAATACTTTAATAAAGTTCCTGTAATTAGAAAAGTATGGTTCCCGGGTTTGAAAAACCATCCCACTCATACAATTGCTAAAAAACTTTTTGAAGGAAAAGGGTTTGGTGCAATGATCACATTTGATTTTGAAGGGAAAGATGGAAAAGAAAAAAGACGCCGGCGGGATAAATTTATAAAGCTTGTATCAGAAAAGATAAAACTCATCCCGACTCTGGGTGACCCGCATACAATACTTATGCCGGTTGAAGCTGTATGGGGTTCCAAGTATCCTGAACCAGGGATGATCAGATTGTCAGTCGGTTTCGAGAACTACAATGAGCTCGAAAAAACCTTAAGAAAAGCATTAGATGCCATAGGAAAAAGCTGATACTGAAGCGAATTATTACCAGTTGACAGGCTCAATATCGTGTTGCCTGAGATAATCATTGCACCTACTGAAATGCTTATTTCCAAAGAAACCCCGGGAAGCAGAAAGAGGAGAGGGGTGAACTGATTCCATAACCAGATGTCGTGACCTGTCAATGGCTTCACCTTTTTTCTGAGCATATGCCCCCCAGAGAAAAAAAACTATATGATCCTTTTCACTATTAATTGTACTTATAACACTATCCGTAAACTGTTCCCAACCTTTTTTCTGATGCGATCCGGCCTGATGAGCCCTTACTGTAAGTGTTGCATTCAGTAGTAATACTCCCTGTGCAGCCCACCTCTCAAGGTTACCTGATTTTGGTCTGGGTATTCCCATATCCAGTTCTATTTCTTTAAATATGTTAATCAGACTCGGTGGAAAACCTATTCCTTCCCTGACTGAAAAACATAAACCATGTGCCTGATCAGGGCCATGATAAGGATCCTGACCTATAATAACCGCTTTAACTTTATCAAATGGGCAGGTATTAAAAGAGTTGAAAATCAAACTACCGGGAGGATAAATAGTATTGGTTTTATATTCATCCTTTACAAATTCTGCCAGTCTGATAAAATATTCTTTTTCAAATTCCCCGGCAAGTTTTAACTTCCATGATGCATCAATCTTAACTTCCATAGATACTTTCAGCGTTATTAGGATCTGTTACCAATCTGCTAAAGTAATCAATAATCAATCGTAGTAAAAAAGATGGGCTGTCGTTAACAGACGACAGCCCATGACCATAAGTTCACCCTCGCTTCCTAAACTAAAACTACTTCTGATAATTCAAAATGCAATATCTGCCATAACGAATTTTCTTGCATTTATTGAATTTTCAAATCAAATTTAAGAAATATTATGATAACTGACTAATGAATTTCACTATAAAAGGTTACATTTTTAAAATTATTAAGCTTAAAGACCATTCTTTAAGCGCCCGGACTTCTTAATTGAAAACGTCTGAGGTACTTTTAATGGGATTAAATGCCAACAAGGCGAGGCGATGAGAAAAATTATTCACTGTTTTCTTTTAGATTATTAAACCTAACTTTACAATAAAAATGGCAACTGAGACAGAACGTAAATTTCTTGTAAAGGACGAGTTCAAACATTTGGCTGTCGGAAATAAAAAGATAATTCAGGCCTACTTGTCAATTGATCCGGGAAAAACTATCAGGATCAGGATTGCCGATAAAGATGCATTCATCACTGTCAAGAGCCGTATCATGGGTAAATCAATTTCAAGAAGTGAATGGGAGTTTCAGATCCCATATTCCGATGCAGAAGAGATGATGAGCCTTTGCCTTTCAGGTAAAATAGTAAAGACCAGGTATTTAATCCCTTATAGGAAACACACCTGGGAAGTTGACGTTTTTCACGACAAAAATGAAGGTCTTGTTATTGCAGAAATTGAACTACTC
>JANYJP010000118.1 GCA_025358455.1 Bacteroidales bacterium | reverse complement strand
GACATTTTTGAAATCAACTGATCAATGTTTTTGTTTGTTTCTGATGATTTGTCTGCTCTTTTCATGATTTTATACTTTAAGGTTAGGATTAATATTTAAGTTATAATTGTTGTTTAATAGGAATACCTCCTGAATTGTTACCTTAGAATCTGAAAATTAATATGTGAAATCAATGCTTCCCCCTTAAAATGCTATAGGATTAACATTCCTGAATTTAAAAAATATTTATTTCATGAGAGTTGAAATCGTTGGAAAAAGGAGTTCTCAAATGTTAAAAATTCTTAAACAGCATTTTTTACGAACTCGCTTCCATATGTTTAAGACTGGCTGCAAAAGTATATAAAACAGAAAAGTAACGGGAAAATAAACCAATTTGCTACCCCCGGGTATTGTGAAAGTCTATGGCAGGTAGCAAATACAGGTTTTATATTTGGTCTGTTACCAACTTATTTCTTTGTAAGTGTAAAATCCTGTATTGTTCTGTTTCCCGCAATCACCTTAATACCTGTATAAGAAACAGTATCATAGTTTTCCTTGGTTGCAAAGATTGAATAAGTACCGGATGGCACACCTAAAAAGGCATAGTTTCCGTAAGCATCGGTAAACGCGGTTGAAATTATCGTATCCTGTTTAACCCATACTTTTGCATCTGCTATATTTACTTTGGAGATATCATTAACAAGTCCTTCAATCCTGCCGGCATTTGAGTTGTTTGTGGCTCTTATGCATGGTTTGAAAATAAAACCGTTCACACCTGCCGAATGATTCATATTGCCTCTCATTACAAATGATTTGGAAAGATCAAAGTCTAAAAGTAATTCCGAAGACAAACCTCCTTCAACATTTAAATACGGGCTGATGAATATTTTTATCCCGGTTTGACTTCCGCTTGGAACTTTTACGTTATATGCAAGTGGCTGATCCTTAATTTTGAGACTTGCCTTGGCTACATATAGCCTGATCTGGTCATAATTACCACGGGGAATATCTATATTTAGTAATTCCATGGTTATTCCATTTCTCAGTTTGAAAAGGTCAAGTGTAACAGAATCTTCTGAAATTACTATAAATGGATTGGCGCTATTATCTCCTGCCTTTCTGATTTCGACTTTCGTTATTGTGACGGTAGCAGATTCAACATAGCTGATGTTAAATGGGTCGTCAGTGATTTTTATTGAAAGTTTACCCGGTCCCTCAACTGATTTGTTGCAGCCGGATAATATAGCGGCTGCTGCTAATATTGAAAAAAATAACTTTTTCATAGGATTCTAATTTAAATTAATAACTCGTTTCTTATCAAATATAGAACCCCGAACATGAATGTTTCATGAATTTTCCGGAAAGACAAAAGAAAAGGCGGTGCCTTTTTGAATAATTGAGTTTACAGAAACTTCAATTCTGTGAAAATCGGCAATCGATTTGGATATTGCCAGGCCTATTCCGGTATTTTCTCTATTGGTGTCAAGTTTTATGCTGAAGCGCGAAAAGAGGGTATCCTTCTGGGTTTCAGCCATTCCCCTGCCGGTATCTGATATGGTCACCACAAATATGTTATTACGATCTAAACATTTGATAATAACCTCGCCGCCTGATGGTGTATTTTTCAGAGCATTATTGACCACATTGTAAAACATTGAAAAAATAAGTGCCTTATTTGCTCTGTGTATTTGAAAATCCCTGATAAATTCCTTTTCGAGTGATATTCCGGCATCTTCAGCTATTGGACTTAATTCACTGATAATCTCAAGTATAACATCATTAACCGAAAAAGACTCTTCCTGTAAATACTGTCGGCTCTCGATACGGGCAATCAGTAAAAGTGAATTTACCAGGCTCTGGAGGCGATGGAGAGTTTTAAGTGATTCCTCAATTTTTGTAGAAATTTCATCATCAATACCCTTCGTTATAAGAAGGTTTTCCAGTTTGCTTCTTAAAACTGAGATCGGGGTCAGAAGTTCATGTGATATATTAACAGTAATTTCCATTTCTTTCTGAAAAAGATGATCTATATGCTCCATTAGTTCTCTTAGAGCTTTGTCGAGATGTTGGAAATCTGATGTTGTTGTTCTTACGGGCATTTTGTCGAAGATTGCCGGATTGGATATTCCTTTAAGCTTTTTGGTGATTATGTCAAGCGGACGTAGTAACAGGCGCGTATATTGAAGATCGGTAAGGAACGTTATCAAAATAATGAAAACCAGAAATATCAGAATGATTTTCTTAATGTTCTTTTCAGTATGAAGAATACTGGTGAGGCTTTTACCAATCTCAAGCAGATAGGTTTGCCCATCAATCTTAAAGGAGTAATTAAGAACACGGTATGCAATATCATCACCATCAATCAACCTATTGGAAACTTCTATGTAATTCGCATCTTCCTCAAGCCTTATCTTTTCCAGGCTAATAAATTCCTCCTTAAGAATATTGTAACTACCGAAGACATTCGCCGAATCAGAAGTCATAAAAGGTTCGATTCCTATTTTTGAAATAAGGTTTATAACCTGTTCTCTTTTTTGCACCAGGTCATTATCTACCTGAATTAAATTAATCCTTTCAAGAAGATAGGGCATTAATATAAAGAACAATAAAGTAAAAACCAGCTTTGAGAGCAGATTAAACAATGCCAGTTTTAATCTAAGCTTCATCATATCAGTTATTTATGCTCCAAACTTACCATATAGCCAATTCCTCTGACAGTCTCAAGCCAGGGAGTCGGGGCATGTTCATTGAGTTTCTTTCTGAGGTTCTTGATATGTACGTCTATAAAATTGCTATCGTACTGATCGTCAAGAATATTACCCCAGATATGTTCATAGAGCTGGTTGCGGGTAAGTACTTTGTTCCTGTTGATTATAAGGTATTGGAGTAAATCATATTCTTTTTTTGTGATTATCACTTCTTTCCCATTATATGTTATGTTCCGTGACTGATACTCTATAACAAAATCCCCAATATTCAGATTCTGATTTGAAATTTTAAATTTTCTTCTTGCAACAGCCTGTATCCGCGAAAAGAGTTCCGTCAGTGCAAATGGTTTGGCGAGATAGTCATCAGCTCCCAGATCCAATCCCTTAACCTTATCCTCAACAGCTCCCCGGGCAGTAATGATAATAAAAGCAGCTTCGCTACCCTGATTTCGTGCCTCAGTTATAAGGTGCAGACCATTATAATCGGGTAAACCAATATCAAGCAGGACAAAATCGTAAAGGTTTATTGCGATTTTTTCAGAAGCCTCCAGACCTGTGAAGACCATTTCACAGAGAAAACCCTCCGCTTTGAGAAATGAAGCAATTTCGTTTGCCAGACTTTGTTCGTCTTCAACTATCAGCACATTCATCAATATCAGTTTAAATGATTTTAAGATAAATGTTAAGAAAAAAAGAGAATCCCTTTGGGGCAGGATAATCTGAATTAGTATGTGCAGGAAGAATATAATCTGGTTCTGCAACAAAACTTATGTTACTGTAACTGAATGTAACCGGAAACGAAAACTCGAAATCCATTAGTCCAAATTTAGAAGTGTAGGATACAGTTGTACCATTAGGATTTTTTTTAAGATGCCTGAAAGGAGCCGGGTTATTATACTTTGTGATACCTGTAACAGAATTAATTTTAATCAATTCACCAAAGAGCATATTAATATTTGGATCAAATGAGATCTGGCACTTCCCTTTAAAAAACGCAGGTGTCTCGAAATACCTTGAGTTTCTTACCTGAAGATATCCCTGTGTGTTCTCTGAAATTAATCCTCCCAATGATACTTTAGTGTAAAGCAGCTTCCAGTCAATACCAGCAGTAATATTAATAAATAAAAAATTGCTGAAAAGTGTCTCCTGCAACGATTGCGGAGCCTTGTAACCGGCAATATCTGACGAGATATCAAACCATGAATTAAAAGTATGACTATAATTTAATGAAAGACTATAAAATGCGTTAAAAGGATTTACCGCAGTAATATGAGTTGTGGAAACTGATGCAAATATGCTGTTCCTGAAACCATATATCACTGATGCAGAGTAAAATGGGTGATTTTGTGAGATTGAAGAACCAAGATATATCATATTGCTGCCAGAGCCAGCTCCTGCATACAACGAATGGACCGGAGTTTTTGATTCAGTTTCAGAGGCTTGAACATTTACGGACCGCGACAATGAATCTACCTGACTATAAGCTGCATATGGAAACGCACATGTTAGTAATTCAAGCATTAAAATACGAATATTTTTACCGGAACATTTCATCATAAAAAATCCATATTTATCCACGTCCAGGTTTGCCTGCTCCTGCTGGCCTTCCCACTCCTTTTGGAATACGCGACCCTGATGGTCTTATAATATCTGGTGGCCGTGCACCTTTCGCCCTGCTCATATCAGGTCGTGCCGACTTTACCTGTTTTATTGACACCGCATCATTCATGGACTTAGTTGACTTCATATTATCAGATCCTTTTATATCCTTTTCTTTTGAATCTGCTTTTGAATCAGCTTTCGATTCTGTCTTTTTCACAGTAAGTGTATCCTTCTGCAGAGAGCCGATCTGAGCCAGAACATTTTGACTTATTGAAAAAAAGATCAGAAAAACAAAAATAATATTTATTAATATTTTCATGATCTTATTATCTTTTTATTCATTTCAGCTCATTTATGAAATTATTATTCCATTGCCTATTTTGGTATCAACCAATGATTTTCCCGGGTTAAAAACAAAGTTATGGAATTAATATGAAGAAAAGATGAATTCGTTGATTAGTGAACATTTTGTTGCTATTACATTTATCTGTAAACAGGATATTAAAACCTGGAAATACTTTTAGTTTCTTCATGTATCATTTCAAAGACAAATTACATACCTAATCTCTTTTTTCTCAGATTTCAGGTAACAAATTTTGATCAAAACCGATAAAACATTGTTTTAAACAGCAGGTAAAAAAAAATACTGTTGATAATATCTGAATTCCGAAACTGATCTGAAAAATTTCAAATGATAAATTACAGGAAAATATTTGCCCGGTATTATGTTGCTGTCAGGCCACAGACAAATGAACTTCATACAGTGCATAAAGAGGGTTGTCCGTTTATGCCTGATGATAAAAAAAGGATTTTCCTCGGTTCCTTCATATCGGGAGATGATGCAGCACAGGAAAGCCAGAAATATTTTTTTGGGATTAATAAGTGTCAGTTCTGCTCAAAAGATCATTCCCGCGATACAAGAGAGCCGGTGTTCTCAGAAATTGATAACAACAGTTATATCCCGACTGAGAATCAGATATCTATGTCGCAGAACGGTGCACTTTATTATTATATGAATTGAAAAGGGGTTCTGTTTATTTTACCCAGGAAAGTTTATGGTCAGAGCCCGGAATTATCTTTTTATGATCGAGAAGCCAGCGTATCACTTTAATAACCTTATCCTCAGGATAATCAATCAGCTTAACCAGCTCTTCAGCATCGGGATTTTTTTCTTTAAGAATTGCTATTACCTCATCGAGTATCAGATCAAATTCATACTTGCTCAGATCAAGTTCATTTCTCTCACGGCAAACATCGCATCTGCCACACCGGTCAGACTCCTCCCCGAAATAATCCATGAGCATAACTGACCTGCACCTGTTATCAGAATCAGCGTATTCTATCATACTGTTGAGCCTGTTTTCATATTTTTCCTTCACATGAAGATAATTATCAGCCGATATCATAAGGGCTTTTCTGACAAGACGTTCCTCGGTGAATATAACCAGTGCTGTCCTCTTACCCGGAATATATCTGATGATATTAAATGAAGATAACTTAACAAGATATTGATACACAGTATCTCTGGTGGCAGCTGATTTTTTCGAAAGCGCTTCTTCGTTTATGGGTACGAATTCACTGAACATACCTGTGTAAGAACGCAGAAGCAGCTTTATAAACCCGTCGAATGATTCGTTTGCTACCTGGAATTTATAAAGATCATCACGGCTTACAATAAAATGAACCCGTGAAGGATTATTTATTTCCTCAGTGAATTCCATGTAACCTTCCCTCTGAAGAAACTGAAGGCTGTTGTAGGTTTCAATTACCGGTAACCTGTATTTCGACACGAAGTCAGCCATGTTAAAGTCAAATACATTGTCCTTTCCCGAACCAAGCGGAACCTGCAGGAAATTGCAGGTAGCCTCATAAATATCCTTGATTTTTTCAACAGGGGGAAATTTTTTTCTTATCGTATCAATGAGCCTGCCTTTGTCCGCGGGTGAGTATAAAAGTACAGCTGAAGCAGCCTGGTCGTCACGACCTGCCCTCCCGCTTTCCTGAAAATAATTTTCAATTGAATCAGGTATATCCCAGTGTATAACGAACCGCACGTCTGATTTATCTATGCCCAGTCCGAAAGCATTAGTGGCAACAATTACCCTTGTCTGACTTCTTGTCCAGAAGTCTTGTTTCTTGTCGCGAAGCTCGTCAGTTAATCCTGCATGATAAAAATCTGCACTTATGCCGTTTGCCACAAGAAGTTCAGCAACCTCTTTGCATCTCTTCCGGCTTCTGACATAAACTATACCGCTGCCTTTAGCCTTCTGAAGAGTATTGATCAGGTAAGAGCCTTTGTCTTCAACTTTCCTGACCAGGTATGAAATATTTTTCCTGTCGAAACTTGTTTTAAGAACGTTTTTTTCCCTGAATGCAAGTTTCTGCATTATATCTTCAATTACCTGGGGAGTGGCTGAAGCAGTAAGAGCCAGGAACGGGACCTTATCGGAAATATGATCCCTCAGTTCTGCAATCTTAAGATATGATGGTCTGAAATCGTAACCCCATTGGGAAATACAGTGTGCTTCATCTATTGCAACAAGAGAAAGATTAAGTCTCGTAACCTTACCCTGAAAAATCCTTGTTGCAATTCTTTCCGGCGAAACATATAGAAATTTATAATCGCCAAAGATTGCATTCTCAAGCGTATTGTCAATCTCCTCAGATGACATCCCTGAATGAATAGCTAAAGATTTTATCTCCAGACTGTTAAGACGAGCCACCTGATCCTTCATCAGGGCTATGAGTGGTGTTATTACAAGGCATATGCCCTCGTGAGCAAGAGCAGGTACCTGAAAAGTGATTGACTTACCGCCACCTGTAGGCATTAGTCCAAGGGTATCCTTTCCTTCAGCAACCGATCTGATTATATCTTCCTGCAAAGGTCGGAAAGATGTAAATCCCCAGTACTTAGTTAAAATCTGTTTGTAATTATCAATATTCATTCCCTTTTGCACTTATTACAAATGTAGTAACTTTTACCTCACCTGATCAGGCCCTGATGTGGCAAAAAACCATACCTAAACAGGCAATTAAGCCTAAAAGATTGAGATGTTTTACGAATCCTGTTTTTTTTCGTAATTTGCGCCATCAAAAACTTAAAATCTAACCAGATGTCATTTTTAGAGGATAAGAAATTATATGAAGGTTTAACCTTTGATGATGTTCTGCTCGTTCCTTCATACTCTGAGGTACTTCCACGTGAAGTTGATCTCAGCACAATGTTCACCAGGAATATCCGTATCAAAACACCTGTTGTGTCAGGCGGCTTACGTACCAGTATATCCTGATGAAGATCAGATCATCTTTACTAATCAGTATGATAATTCTGTTGCCGGCAATTTGCCAGGCACAGGATATCAATAATAAGATATTGATGACCGTTGATGGTAAAAAAATTCAGGCGGGAGAGTTTATAAGGATGTACATAAAGAGCGCAGAGCCGGAGAAAAAACCGGATTTAGATATCTATCTGCAGCAATTTATAGTTTTTAAACTTAAGGTTGCCGATGCTGTCAACAAGGGTTTTGATACAACAAAAGCCTTCAGAACCGAACTTAATGGCTATCGCAACCAACTTGCCCAGGACTTTCTGACTGATACACAGACCAAAGAAAACCTTCTAAAAACTGCATATCAGAGATCATTAACGGAAATCAATGCCTGGCATATTTTAGTTGCCATGCCTCCCGATGTATCGCCTGAAGATACTCTCAAAGCCTGGAAGAAAGCAACCGATATCAAGGGAAGAATTATTGAGGGTGAATCTTTTGAAAACGTGGCACGAAGCGCTTCAGATGATCAGTCAGTTAAAATTAATGGAGGCAATCTTGGATATATTACTGGTTTTCAGATGATAATGCCATTCGAAGATGCGGCATATTCTTTAAAAAAAGGTGCAATCTCAGATCCGGTAAGAACTCCTTATGGATACCATATAATAAAAGTTGCTGATAAACGTCCTTCGAAAGGAAGGGTAAAAGTCGCACACATAATGAAAGCATCACCTCCGGGAACAGGTGATGCAGAAGCAAAACAAGCTGAAGATGATATAAATAATATTTATAAAAAACTTCAGGATGGATCACCATTCAGGAATCTTGCAAAACAATATTCCGATCATAAAGAGTCTGCTGTAAAGGGAGGTGAACTGGACTGGTTTGGAACCGGGGAAGTAATAAGCAATTTTGCCGAAGCTGCATTTTCACTTCGCGATACAGGCAATTACACAAAACCAATACGAACAATTTACGGCTGGCATATAATTAAACTTCTTGACAGGAAAGCTCCCGGAACATTTGAAGAATCAAAATCGTATCTTGAAAGTAAGATTAACCAGTCATACCTTAACTCGATAAGTAAAAAATCCTTTGTTGAAAAGCTCAAAAAAGATTATAAATTCAGAATCAACAAGATCCCATATAATTGGTTTATTCAGAATACTGATACGCTTATAATTCAGGGACTGAAAAAATATGACCGGACAACGATGCCTGACACGGTATTATATTCATTTGCTAACCAGTCTGTTACAACAGGCGATTTTGCAAATTATCTTGAAAAGAGAGGCCCAATGATAGTCACAAAAGATTCTTTGATATTTATTGATCGTTCTATTGAAATAAAAGCCTCAGACCAGTTAATTAGTTATGAAAACTCAAATCTTGAAAAAAAATATCCTGAATTCAGATATCTTATCAATGAGTTCCATGACGGGCTCCTCCTGTTTGAAATATCCGGCAAGAAAGTATGGAATATGGTAAATGAGGATTCTGCAGGGCTTCGAAAATATTATGAAAATAACAAGGCTAAATATCTTTCCAAAAGTGGCATCGACGCCAAAATTTACACTCTGAAATCAATTAAAAAAGAAAATACACTTTCTTCGGCTTTTGAAAAATACTCCAGAAAAGGAAACCCTGACAATCGCCTTATAAAAAAGTTTAATAAAAAGAATGATACTCTGCTTATCATTAAAGAATGCATATTGTTCAGGGGTGATGATCCTGAGATTGATAAATTACAATGGGTTAAAGGAACTCAGTCATTCACCAGGGGTGGTTTTCCTTCAATACTTCTTATAAAAAATATAGTTGAACCTGTCCCTTTAAGTTTCAAGGAGATTCGGGGGGAAATGATGACCGGTTATCAGGAATTTCTTGAGAGTGAATGGATCGGACAATTAAAGAAAAAATTTACCGTTAAGATTGATAATTTGACACTTGATGAAGTGAAGAAGAAACTGAAAAATGAATAAGACTGCATTTATTTTAATTATGATTGCTCTTCTGACAGGATGTAAAAACCATAACAACAATCCTAAAAGAGTTCCTCTTGCAGAAGTTGGAAAAGTTATACTTTATTATGATGAGATACCACGGCTGGTACAACCTGATGTCACCGAGGCTGACAGCGCATCTCTGGTTCAGAATTACATAAACAAATGGGCAAAGAAAAGGCTCCTGCTGATAAAAGCTGAAGAAAACCTGTCTCCTGAATTAAAAGCTGACATAGCCAGGCAGCTGGAAGAAACCAGGACAAACCTGGTCATATACCAGTATCAAAGGCAGATGATAGAGGAAAAAATGGATACTCTTTTAACCAATACGGAACTGGAGAATTACTATGCAGCAAATGAAAAAACCTTCACCTTAACCTCTAATATTGTTAAGGCATTATTTATTAAGTTGCCGTATGAAACACCAGATATTAACAAAATAAGAACACTTGCCAGATCAAATGATCATAAAGATCTTCTGCAGTTGGAAAGCTATTGTTATCAGTTTGCAGAAAAATTTGACGACTTTAATGAAGATTGGGTACCGATGGACAGGCTGACTGTTGAGATGCAGCAGGATATAGAAAATCAGGACTCCTTTCTGAAAAGGAACACTTTTTTTGAGACAAACGACTCAACATCAGTATACCTGTTGTCTATAAGGGATTATCGTCTCAGGTCGTCTCTTGCCCCATTTGAATATGTTAAAAATGATATAAAACGAATAATCTGGAATTCAAGGAGAATTGAGTATATCAAATCCCTCGAAAACGGAATTTACAATGAAGCGTTAAAAGAAAACAGTTTTAAGATATATTAATAATGATGAACCAAGGCCTGAATAGAAGGACGAGTCAAATCAGACCATAAAAATCAATTATACTATGATAAAAACTAAATTAAAATTTTGCCTGGTTCTGACAACATTGTTTCTGTCCGGGGAATTGAGTGTGAATGCACAGAAGCTTGTGGAATCAGTCTCTGCCATTGTGGGCAATGAGGTTATATATCTCTCAGACATCGAGAATACAGTGGCCGACCTTAAAAGAAGCGGATCTAAAACTCCATTAGATGAACTGACATGCAGCGTGTTTCAGGAAATGCTTGTCTCAAAACTATTTCTCGATCAGGCCAGGATCGATAGTATCACAGTAGCTGATGATGCAGTTGAAGGTGATCTGAATATGAGGATAAATGATGCAATCAGAAGAGCAGGCAGCGAAGCAGCCCTTGTAGAATACTTCAAAAAAAGTCTTCTGGAAATTCGTCGTGATATAAAGAAAACACTTCTTGAACAGGAGGTTGTCAGGGAAGTTCAGAATAAAATAGCGAAGAACATTACTATAACACCTGCTGCACTAAAGAAATTCTTTAATGCTCTTCCGAAAGATAGTATGCCTGTAATTCCGGCACGATATGAACTAAGTATACTTCAGCTCGACCCACCCTCGAATGAGGACAATAAAGCTGCTGCACGTCAGAGGCTTCTTGACATCAGAAGCCAGATTCTTGCCGGAAAGAGCTTCAGCGTACTGGCAAGGTTGTACTCTGAAGATACCGAATCAGCAAAAAACGGAGGAGAAATCGGGTTCCTGACAAGGGGAGAACTTGAAAAGGAATACGCTGATGCCGCTTTCAGTCTTACAAAGAATACTGTTTCAAAGATCGTTGAAACGAAGTTCGGATTCCACATTATTCAGTTTATAGAACGAAAAGGTGAAATGGTAAACACCCGCCATATTCTGGTTAAACCGAAAGTCCAACCTGAACAGGCTGCCATGGCAATGTCAAAACTCGATAGTCTGGCAAATCTTATAAGAAAAGACAGTCTTAAATTTGAGATTGCCGCATTAAGATTTTCAACCCATAAAGACAGCAGGATAAACGGAGGAAAGTTTGTAAGTTCAAATCCTTCCGAACGGGTAACATGGTTTACACTCGAAGAACTAAATCCTGAAATGTACATGACCGTCAGGAATATGAAGGTTGGCGAGATATCTGTACCGTTCAAAACGACTGACGAAAGCAATAATGTGGTTTTCAGAATTATAAAACTTGATAATTCATTACCGGCACACACAGCAAATCTGAAAGATGATTATCAGGCTATATATAATGGTGCCCTTACAAATGAAAGAACTCTGATTTTTCAAAAATGGGTTAAGCAAAAGATTGAGATCACTTATGTTAAGATCAGTGATGAATTTAAATCATGCGAGTTTCTGAAAAAAGGATGGATAAAATAAGAATCTTTCTTCACCGGTTCAGTTTCATTTCTGCAAGGCAAATCATATTTGTCATCATCCTGCTATGTATCACCCCGGCAGTAAGCTCACAGGAAGTTCAGGGGAAAAAGCAGGGGAAGACAAAAATTGAACTTATATATGCCGATTCTGACGATATGGTAAAGGATATAGATTCCGGAAAAGATATTCACCGGTTTGTCGGGAACGTTAAGCTTAAGCACAACGATATCACAATGTTATGCGACAGCGCCCACTTTTTTCCTGATAAGAACCAGGTGGACGCGTTCAGCAAAATTCACATCGAACAGGGCGACACGCTGGATCTTTATGGCGATCATCTTTTTTATGACGGGAAGACCCAAACCGCTTTTGTAAATAATAATGTTGTACTGATCGATAAAGAGACTCACCTTTACACTGATGCCATTGATTATGACGTTAAAAATAAAATTGCGAAGTATAATACTGGTGGCAGGATCACAAACGCAAAAAATACACTAACGAGCAAAATTGGTATTTACCTCGTTTCTGATAACCTCTTTCATTTCAAGGACAGTGTGAAAATTGTTAATCCACAATATGTAATGACTGCCGATACAATGGATTATAATACCAAATCGGAGACATCTTTCTTTACAGGCCCCACGAAGCTTAAAGGTGATAGCCTAAACCTGTATTGTGAAAGAGGGTGGTACGACACTAAACATGACATTACTTCCATATGGAAAGAAGCTATGATAGATAATATGAAACAGACCATTCGTGGAGATTCACTGTTTTATAACGACAGCACTGGTTATGGTGAGGCTTACAGGAACGTAATTATTCAGGACACTACAAGAAATCTGATTTTAGAGGGAAACTATTCATGGTACTACAAACAGCCTGAAAGGTTTATGGTAACCGACATGGCCGTCTTTATTCAGGTTTCAAAGGGAGACTCGCTTTTTCTCCACGCCGATACAATAAGTGCAATTACTGTAGCCGATACATCAGCAAAGGGATACAGACTTATGAGAGCCTATTACGGATGCCGCGTATTCAGTAAAAGCATGCAAATAAAATGCGACTCCCTCTCCTATTCGTTCCGTGATTCGGTTATTCGCTTTTACAATGCTCCGGTAATGTGGTCGGAGGCAAATCAGCTTACCTCAACCACAATGGCAATATTTACTAAGAACCGCCAGGCAGACAGGCTGGAACTATACGATGGCGCATTTGTTTCGAACCAGGTTGATACTATAAGGTTTAACCAGATCAAAGGCAGATCGCTTACGGGCTATTTCAGGGATAATGATTTATATAAGATTCTGGTAAAAGGAAATGGTGAATCAGTTTATTATCTTCTTGATGGAGATAATGTTACGGGCGTTAACCAATCTAAATGTACTAATATTGAAGCCGATGTGGAAAATGGAAAATTATCTGTTATAACTGATATCGGTAATCCGGATGGATTCATTGATCCGCCTGAAGCAACCACTCCTAAAAAATTACGCCTTGAAGGCTTCTCCTGGCAGGATCTTGTCAGACCTAAACAAAAGTCCGACATATTTAAAAAATAAAAAAGAGGCTGATCTTTTAAGACCCAGCCTCTATTCTAATATTCATCTTCATTAAAAAAGAAGTCATCTTTACTTGGATAATCTGGCCAGATATCTTCAATACTTTCGTAAATATCACCCTCATCCTCAATTTCCTGAAGGTTTTCAATAACCTCCATTGGGGCACCCGACCTAATGGCGAAATCAATCAGCTCATCTTTAGTGGCAGGCCATGGAGCATCCTCAAGTTTTGATGCTAATTCAAGTGTCCAATACATATTTTCCTGATAAAATTAACCTTTAAACAAAGTCTGCAAATATATAAATTATTTTATATAAATAGCAATACCCTTTTTAAGATTTTTAACATATTAAACAATCCACTTAATCTCCTCACCATCAAGCTCTACGCTAATTTTTCGCGATAATACGAATAAGAAATCGGAAAGACGGTTAAGAAATTTAGTAACTATTTCAGGAGTTTTTTCAACTTCGTTAAGCCTTAAAACTGCCCTTTCTGCCCTTCGGCATACGCATCGGCTTATATGACAATATGAAACGAGAATATTTCCGCCTGGCAAAACAAAATTTTTCAGAGGAGGAAGAGTATCTTCCATCTTATCTATCTCCTTCTCAATCAGCGAAAAACAATCTTTTTCAGGTAATATCTCTTTGCTGACACTGCTTTGACTATCGTAAGCCAGAGAAGCAGCACACCTCATTAGCTGGTCCTGAATGTAGATCAGAATGTCTTTACGTTTGATGTTTTCTTTATGATCCCTTAACAATCCAATCCATGCAATAAGTTCATCTATTGTACCATAGGCTTCAACACGCACTGAATGTTTAGGAACCCTTCTGCCTCCTGATAATGAGGTAGTACCATCATCACCTGTAAGAGTATAGATCTTCATGGTAAAATTTGAAGGAAACTTCTATAAAATGTAAAATCTAAATTATTGTGCTTTTACATACTTCTCATTCCGGTAATCCTGTGCTATTTCACCGTCAAATAGCCTGATTATACGTGCAGCATGTCTGGCAATATCCTCTTCGTGGGTAACCACTATAACAGTATTTCCATTTTTATGAATAGCATCAAGCAGGTTCATAATATCAATAGAAGTCTTACTATCAAGGTTACCTGTTGGTTCGTCAGCAAGAATAATTGATGGTTTGTTTACAAGAGCTCTTGCAATGGCAACACGTTGACGCTGACCACCTGATAATTCATTCGGCTTATGAGTCATCCTGTCAGCAAGACCAACCTGCTCAAGTGTTTCTATAGCTACTTTTTCCCTGTCAGCTTTAGGCACTCCTGCGTATATTAATGGTAAAGTTACATTCTCAAGTGCAGAATAACGTGGCAGCAGGTTAAATGTCTGAAATACAAAACCTATCTCTTTATTCCTTATTTCAGCCAGATAATCATCTTCCATTTTACTGACATCAGTACCGTTAAGAATATAGCTGCCGCTAGTCGGGGTATCAAGACATCCAAGAAGGTTCATCAGGGTAGATTTTCCTGACCCCGATGGTCCCATAATAGCAACATATTCGTTTTTTTCAATATCTATTGATACAGTCCTCAAAGCCCTCACAATCACTGATCCAACTTGATAATTCTTAACAATATTCTGAATCTCAATAACTTTGTCCATAATGCTTAAAATTTGAATTTCCGAAATTATATTAAATTAGTCAAATAATAACTTAATAACTCTTAATTTTTGTTAATATCTGATTATATAGTCATTATGATTAATGCCCTTCCTGAAAAAAACAATTCCCATCCTGAATATGTCAACAGTTACGGAGACATTTTCATTCTGTTTAATTTCATTCCAGGCTTCTTCCATACCCTTTGAATAATATATATCATCAATAACCACTACAGTGTTATTATCTGATATTTCAACCATACTTTTGAAATACTTCAGTATTGCGTCTCTCCTGTGGTTTCCGTCTATGAAAACCAGTCCTGGTTTTATTCCGGCTTCAGCAATACGCGGTAATAAATCATCGAATGAACCTGTTAATATTTTTATGTTACTGAATCCGGCCGATTTAAAATTCTGTAAGGCAATCTCAGCTATTGCCGGGGAGCCTTCCAAGGTGTAAATAACTGTATCCGGACAGGCAGAGGCCAGGTACATTGTACTGATTCCAAATGATGTCCCGAATTCTATTATGCCCGGGCTCCCGAATTCAGCTGCAAGATTTGATAACAACATTCCATATTTCAAAGGGACAGGAGAATATCTGGCTATTTCTGACACTTTTCTTTTGTTAGTTTTATTTTTCTCTGTCCCCGCGCCAAGATCATTCACAATTATTGTTGACCTGTCTGAGATCAATTTCTCCCTGATCATTTCAATATTAAAGACAATAGTTCGATCAGTTTTATTCCGGAATACCCTTGAAATAAGAGAAAAAATGAACGGACTATGAATTCCATGACCTTTCTTATGCCCTGACAGGAGTATGTATTTCAGATATTTGAAAGCGTGAAAAAAATTCATTTTACTATTCACATTTTAATTAGGACAGGTTTTCAAAAATACGTATTTTCGATAAACTATTTGAATATAAAAATTACCATCATTAAAACATTCCGGAATGATTTTCTTCGTTTACTCCTATACTAAAGGATGCGAAAAAAATCAATTTTCACCCTTCAGGGATGGGGCAAAGAAATTGATTTTCAAAATCTAATTTTAAATTGGGCAGACTCAGAAAAATTAAGATTGGACTTAAATGATTACACAGGATTTTCTCGATACAAATATTACTTATTTAACAGGAGTCGGTCCAAAAAGAGCTGAGTTTCTTAATAAAGAGCTGAATATTTTTACATTCCGCGACCTTCTTTATTACTTTCCATATAAATATATTGACAGAACAAGATTTTATAAAATTGCGGAACTTGATCCTGACCTGCCATTTGTTCAGATAAGGGGGGAAATAAAGGGTTACTATACTGAAGGACATGGTCCGGGTAAACGTCTGGTAGCTGATTTTCAGGATGATACAGGGACAATAAAACTGGTCTGGTTTAAGGGTGGAAAATGGATAACAGGAACATATACCACCGGAATTGAATATATCGTGTTTGGCAAACCTGGTGTTTTCAATGGGATGATAAATATTATCCATCCTGAAATTGAAGCGACGAACAAACAGGCAGAAAGGCTTAACTCTGCACTCCAGGCACAGTATAGCACAACCGAAAAACTTAAGAACCAGTTTCTTACATCAAAGACTATCAGCAAGCTTACCGGAACCCTGCTCAAGCAGATAAAGTTCAGAATACCTGAAACTTTGCCGGCTTATCTTGTTTCGCGGTACAGACTTACTGAACTCCGCGAAGCACTTCATAAGATACATTTCCCATCCAACCCTGAAGAACTTGAAAAGGCAAGACACCGTTTGAAATTCGAGGAATTATTTTATATCCAATTGAACCTGCTTCGCTTTAAAACCAACCGGAGCCTTAAATTCAAAGGATTTGTATTTTCCAGTGTAGGTGATAAGTTTAATAATTTCTATCATCACAATTTGCCTTTTTCGCTGACGGAAGCCCAGAAGAGGGTGATGAAAGAGATCAGGAAAGACCTTGGGTCAGGAAAACAGATGAACCGGCTTCTTCAGGGAGATGTCGGAAGTGGTAAAACCCTTGTCGCACTTATGAGCATGCTTATTGCTCTTGATAACGGTTATCAGGCTTGTATTATGGCCCCGACAGAGATTCTTGCCAACCAGCATTTTCAGACTATCACTAAACTGCTTGCCGGAATTGATATTAAAATCGATCTCCTGACCGGATCATCAAAAAAGGCTTCCAGAAAATTAATTGCTGAATCTTTACTCAACAAATCACTCCATATCTTAATTGGAACTCATGCGCTGTTAGAAGAAAATGTTCAGTTCAGCAATCTGGGACTGGTGATAATTGATGAGCAGCATCGTTTTGGTGTTGCCCAGAGGGCGCGTTTATGGCAGAAAAACCTCAACCCTCCGCATGTTCTTGTTATGACGGCCACTCCTATTCCAAGGACACTGGCAATGACTCTTTACGGTGATCTTGATGTATCTGTTATTGATGAACTGCCTCCCGGAAGGATCCCGATTAAAACAATGCATTTCAATGATTCGGAAAGGAACAAAGTCTTTGGATTTATAAGAAACCAGATAGCAGAGCGCCGGCAGATTTATGTAGTCTACCCGCTCATAAAGGAATCTGAGAGTATGGATTATAAAGATCTCGAAGATGGATGGGATACAATCTCAAGAGTTTTTCCTGCTCCGAAATACTGCATCAGCATTGTTCATGGCAAGATGACTTCAGCTGATAAAGAGATGTCAATGAAACTGTTCAAGGATGGAATTGCACATATCCTTATTGCAACAACCGTTATTGAGGTCGGAGTTGATATTCCGAATGCTACAGTAATGGTAATTGAAAGTGCTGAGAGATTTGGACTTTCCCAGTTGCACCAATTAAGAGGACGTGTCGGAAGAGGCGCCGATCAGTCATACTGTATTCTGATGAGTTCAGACAAATTATCGAGGGAAGCCGCCAAAAGAATTGAAGTAATGATAAAGACCAATGATGGTTTTGAAATCGCAGAAACAGATCTTCAGTTAAGAGGGCCAGGTGACATAGAAGGAACCCAGCAAAGCGGAATACCTTTCGACCTGAAGATAGCTGATCTTGGAAAAGATGGTCAATTACTAGAATATGTCAGGCATATTGCAGAAGAAATAGTTACAAAAGATCCTCAGTTTGAGGATGATAAGAATGCCATACTCAGATCTGAAATGAAACGCCTATTCAGCCAGCATCAGTCATGGAGTAACGTAAGTTAAAGGCGGAAGGACTCAAATATGACACTCAACGACTACTATGAAATATTGGGCATCCCAGCAACCGCTACAATTGAAGAGATAAAAAAGGCATACAGGAAAAAAGCCCGCCTTTATCATCCGGATATAAACCCTGCTCCCGATGCCAAAGATATGTTCATTAGTGTTACCGAAGCATACGAGTTTCTTATTGCCTGCCGTGAAAAAATAAATTCCGGTGAACAGGCCTTTGAAAGGGCTATGGAGGATTGGCGGAAATACCGGCAGGACAGATCACACAAGCGTGCAACAGTTTACGCCAGGACTCCATATAATAAATTTAAAAATACACAGTTCTACAAAACCACCAGGATTCTTGACGGTACGTCAATCATTTTCAGTTTTATTGTTTCGATAATGGTGCTCATTTACACAATCTACGGATATAACTACCGCCTCCATAATCCTATTCCGGGTCTTGAGAAGCCCTCCGTATTCGCGTTTATAATGCTTCTGTTATTAAGTGTGATTTTTTTTGTTGTTTCATTGATCTATCTGTTAGCTTATCAGGAAAAATCAAGGAACAACAAAAAGAAATAAGAGCTGTAAGGGATTAAAATATTTATGGATGCCCGAAGATGATGATTGTCTGCACACCGGTGTTGAGCAGGCTTTGGATAAAATCAGTTAAGCTTTACAAAATTAAAAGGAACATCAAGTACGTAAGAGAAATATTCGCCTCTTTCAAGAATATCCTCATCACCATCTTCATAATACCAGTTAAAAATAAATTTTTTATGTTTGAGAGAGACATAAGTTATCTTCTGTAACAAATGTATGAAGACTTTTGCGCTGGCGCTATTAAAATATTCAAGAGTCATGTGAACCACAGTTACTTCAGCCGGAACCTCAATATATTCAGTAACCCAGTCTTCTGTTGGTCCGAAAAAATCAGTAACATTCTCATGAATTGATCTTCCCTTTATACAAATTATCCCCTCAGGATTCAAAATGATCTCCGGGGTATTCTTCGTTGGTGCAATTCTTAACTCCTCCATTCCATTCAATTTGCCCCGAATTTAATAATTTTCTGATAAAAAATGCTTCCATTAATTGAATCTCTCAAAAAACGGATCATAAAAATTATTGATAGTTATTGCTCTTTCATTAAACTCTGTCTCACGTGTGGCGCTCACTGTTATAGTGTTAACAGGCAGAGGGACATCTAATCTGTTCCCTGCATTAACTATATATCCATTCAGATATTCAATTTCTGTCGGTTTACCTCTTTTAAGTGACTGAAGGCTTGGACTTCCGACACGCAAACAAGAGTTTTACAGCCCATCCCTGCAACGGTTCCTGCGCTGCCAAATGAGTTGCAATAATATTAATACCTTGCTAACGGAGTTACTGAATGATCAGAAAATTCACCCCTAAGAAACTTATAATAACCTGTAATTCCAATCATTGCCGCGTTATCAGTTGTATACCTGAATTCAGGGATAAACAGGTTCCAGTTTCTCTTAACTGCTTCCTCTTTCATCGCGTTCCTTAGAGCTGAATTAGCTGATACTCCTCCGGCAATTCCAATATCTTTAATTCCAGTCTGTGCAGCGGCTTTGATAAGTTTACTTAAAAGAATACTAACTATCACATGCTGCAGGGAAGCACAAAGGTCAGTTTTATTCTTTTCAATAAAATCCGGATCTTCCTTCAATCTGTCTCGAAGAAAATAGAGAAAGCTGGTCTTTAACCCGCTGAAACTAAAATCAAGTCCTTTGACAGAAGGTTTAGCAAAGCTGAAAGCATCCGGGTTTCCCTCACTTGCCAGTTTGTCGATCAATGGCCCTGCCGGATATGGTAACCCCATTACTTTTCCGCATTTATCAAAAGCCTCCCCCGCGGCGTCATCGATAGTATTTCCGATAACCTCCATCTCCATATGGCTTTTCATAACAATGATCCTGGTATGGCCGCCTGACACCAGCAGACATAAGAATGGAAATGATGGCAAGCGAGTCTCTTTATCTTTTTCAAGAATAAAGTGTGAAAGAACGTGAGCCTGCAGATGATTTACTTCAATTAAGGGAACATCAAGAGCAAGTGCGAAACCTTTTGCAAAAGAGGTTCCTACCAGAAGTGAACCAAGAAGTCCCGGCCCTCTGGTAAAAGCAACAGCATTAATCTCTTCGGTTTTAATACCCGACTGGATGATAGCCTTATGTGTAACCGGAACAATATTAGACTGATGAGCCCTCGATGCAAGCTCTGGAACTACACCTCCATATGACATGTGAATATCCTGGTTGGCAATAAGATTTGACAGGACACATCCATCCCTGATAACCGCAACAGATGTATCGTCGCAGGATGATTCTATAGCTAAGATCGTAACTGTCATTTATACTTAAAGTTTTGGAATCTGTCAGGCATTCTCTTTTATTGAATGGTTATCACTATTCAGGCGTAAAAATATTAAAAAATCGCTAAAGTATTTTAAAATTCTGTACCTTGATTGAAATTTTAAAATATGAAAAACCTTCTGTTTTTTGCATTTGTTCTGGGTCTGACCGGATGCACAGATAATAAACAATCAAAACTCATTGAAACATTTGTCTGCACAAAAGACGGTATTACAAGTGACCTCAGTTTTAAAATTATCAGGATAGAAGAAAAATCATCAATCACAGTAACTGATAGTATGTTGTTTTATATAACTGACATACTTCCTGCAAAATACATCTGGAAAGGAGATTCATTACAATTTTCATACATGAATGAAGATGGCGCCTTTACTGATGAGACTATTTCAAAATCTCAAATTGACAGCGAAATGGTATTCTGGGTTAACCAGAGAGCAGAAGGTGAACAAAGCTTAACTGAGGCGAATGCCAATCTGAAAGATATTGAAAGTAATCCCAAAAGTCGTTCAATTGCGTATACCTCTTTTATGACGGACCTGTTTAAATCTACTATTGAAAGCTCAGAAAAAATTGTTAAAGTGTCAGAAGATAAAATTTATGGACTGGATCAGGCTAAAAGGTATTCTCAAATTCCCCCCGAGACCAGATTGTTACGGGCTTTTGTGTGCACATATTCAATATTTAATCCTCTGCTTAAAGTTAAACAAACACAGGCACAGACTTTTTATTTTGATAATAAATTATTGAAGGTTGTCTGCTCATCCGGTATAATAATATAGTTTTTAGGGCAGACACTGTTGTTCACTGTTTATGAAATTTATCCTCTTTCCATTTTGAAGGATTATTGATAATGTAATTTGAAATGGTTTTATACGATTTTTCGTCGCGGATAATATGTTCCCAGTAATTTCGTTGCCACAATTTACCATTAAATTGTATCCATCCCATATTTTTGACCCCGCGAATATATTCATTTGTTGTCATGGTTTTGAACCATTGCACAATCGTCAAAAAAAAACGCCCTGTCTTTTATACAAATGGTTATATAATATATACCCGCATTGGAATAATCGTACCCTTTTAATCGGATGGACCTGCGATTATGTATGTTCAATACTTTTCTGTTTTGTTGTTGAGCCATTAAAATAATTTAGTTGCCATTTTTTTTGATGGAGGACACTTGTAATTTCAAATGTATCAAATTAACGGTGGATGTCAAAATTGTAGTTGCAGGTGCAAGCTGCCAAACTCTTGCTTATGCGTCGAAAGTACCGGTATAATGAGAAACTGGAGTACTTTGCCTTACAGATAACTGTCGATAAATGACATTACTTTCAAATACAATATCTCCCTGAAATTTTAGTTCTACAAATAAACCCATAATTTATTGAAGCAAGGTTTTTGTTATCTTTGTATGGTACGGGTAACGCAGGTTTAGATACTTTAAAATAATTATTGCAAGACTTTACTCAGGGTATGCTCAAAATTTTTAAGAGATCAATTAAGTATCTTATTATATTTGTCGGGATCGTCATTATGTTCCCGACGGTGCTATATCTTGGAATACAACTACCCGAAGTTCAGACACTGATTATCAAAAGGATCTCCAGGCACTTCTCCAGCGAGCTTAAATCAACGATCTCAGTTGGCCGGATGGAGTATAGGTTTTTTAATAAGCTGTTTATCAGCGATGTACTTATTAAAGATAAAAATAATGACACACTTATTTATTCCCCTTCAGTTAGTGTCGGGTTGAGGGGATTTGATCTGAAAAACAGGTCAATAATGTTTGGACAGGTAACGATGCTTAAACCGGTTATTGCATTTATCACCGACAGTACTGGCCTGATGAATATTAACTGGTACCTGGATCTTTTAAAAAACCCAACAGACACTACACATAAGGCTAAAACCACAATAAGTATTGACGGGATCGATATAAGTGATGCACGCTTTTCGCTTATAAATCATAATGGGATCCGAAGTAACTCCAAACTTGATTTTAACAACCTTAATATTAGCGGGTTAACTGGCCGTATTGAAGATCTTAAGATTGAAAATGACACTACTTCATTTAATATTAAAAATATTTCTTTAAGGGAAAAAAGCGGATTTATAGTTAAAAATGTGAGCAGTACCGTACGCCTGTCAAAACAAAACATTCTTCTTAAGTCCGTTTTTCTACATTGCGACAGCAGCATAATTAACTTTACCAAAATAGGACTTATAGCCGATTCAGCATCTTCTTTTAAAAAGTTTACTGAAGAAGTAAAACTTGATATCCAGCTCGAAAAATCCCTGATTAATTCTTCAGATCTCAGTTATTTCCTGCCAATTCCGGAGGGGTTAAATGAATCTGTATGGTTATCGGGAAATTTTATTGGAACAGTGACTGAATTACGTGGCCGGAATATTAATTTGTCATTTAGAAATTATACTTCCCTTGATTGTGATTTTGATTTTTCCGGGTTGCCAAAAATTGAAAATACTTACATTTATATAGGTGTTAACAGTCTAAGAACCAACGCTAAAGATTTTGATAAGATAAAGTTAGCCGGGAATGAGTATTTAATTGTCCCTGAAATACTCTACAGGCTTGGGGAAATTTCATTTGATGGCAGTTTTACAGGATTTACAACAGATTTTGTTACTTACGGTAAGATAAGGACAAGTCAGGGCAACGTTCGAACAGATATTTCACTCCGTCCTGAAGAATCTAAAAAATACAAGGTAAAGGGGCTAATAAGCGGCACTGATATAAATCTGGGGGAACTGACCGGAAATACAGATTTACTTGGGGAAGTCAGTATTAAGGCTAATGTTGACGGTTACGCGAGCTCATGGAAGAAGTTTGCTGCAAACCTTACCGGTAAAATTGACAGCATAGAGATTAACAAATATAAGTACCGGAACATAGATCTTAATGGATTCTTTACTGAAAAGACATGGGATGGCAGTATAAATATTGTTGACAAGAATATTAAGCTTGACCTTCTTGGTATGTTTAATTTCAATAATAAATTGCCAGAATTTGATTTTACCCTGAATCTTACTGACGCAAATCTGTATAAGTTAAATATTGACAAGAAAGATAGTACCGCTTCACTTTCAATGCTTCTTACTTCAAATTTTAAAGGAAACAATATTGATAATCTCGACGGCGAAATAAAACTTCTCCATGCCAATATAAAAAAGTTCAACAAAACCCTAGAGCTTTATGATATTTCAGTAAAGACATACACTGAAAATAGCAAGCCCGTTTTAAGTCTTCGCACCGATTTTGTTGATGCGGATATCAGAGGTCATTATAATTTTGCCGGTATAAAAGACCTGATAAGTTCATCACTTACAACCATGATGCCGTCACAATTCAGGGCAAGTGAAAATCATACCGCTCTCAAAAAAAATTATTTTTCATTTGAAGTTAAATTTAAGAATACCGATAAAATCAATGCTTTTTTCAAGACAGGTTTGCTAATAGCGGATAAAAGTTCGATTTCCGGCTCAGTATTCCCTGACAGTATAATAAGCATTAAAGCCAGATCAGCAGTACTGAGCGTAAATAATATTGGTTTAAATGATTTTGCTCTTGATGCCAATCTTTCAGGATCTAACCTGTCTCTTGATCTTAAAAGTTCATCTCTTTTAGTTATTGGAAATTCAGACTTAAAAAACTTTTCTGTAGGGTTAAAAACAAAACCTGATAATTTCCTGTTAAAGGTTGACTGGGACGGTAAAGGCAAGGAGCTTAATAAAGGAAGTCTTACAGCAAGAGGCTCGATTGAAAAAAATACCACAGGAAAAAGAAATGCTATTCTAAGGGTGGATATTGACTCCACCCATGTTTACTCCGGCAATAATTTGTGGTACATAAGTCATTCTTCAATCTTTGTTGATTCAAACACTGTAAGAATTGACAAACTTTATGCCAGCAATAATGATCATTATTACCAGATCGATGGATCAGTGTCAGGAGATCCGTCAGACACTTTAAAACTTCAGTTCAGAGGAATTGATATTTCTTTCCTGAATTATCTGGCAATGAAGAACAATAATGACCCGAATAAAATTCCTATGGATTTTAAAGGACAAATCAGTGGTAAAATTCTGTTGACCAATGTTTATCATAACCCTTTGTTAGTAAGTGATCTTGTTGTGAATAATTTTTCTTTGCTGGGCAGTGAATATGGAAAAATAACTGTGATTTCAGTTCTTGACAATGCCAGAAAAGTTGTGAATATAAGCGCAAGCAATAATCTGGCCGGAGTAAAGATGTTTGATATCAATGGCTACTATGATCCTGCTCTGAAGAAAATTGATCTTAATGCGACAGCAATGAAGTTACCTATTGATGCACTCAATCCATTGTTAAAAACGTTTGCCTCAGGAATTACGGGATCTGCTTCAGGTAAAGTGAATTTTTACGGAGTCCCTAACAGTATTTTTCTCACCGGCGCAATAAAGGCTGAAAATGCCACTATGAGGATCGATTATCTCAAGACAACCTACAAAATAAATGATACTGTCAGGTTCGATAAAACCGGTATCAGGTTTAATAATATCAAACTAACAGATGAGGAAGGAAAAACTGCCGTATTATCAGGATCTGTACTTCACAAGAACTTCAAGGATTATAGCGCTGATCTGACCATAAATATAAATAATAATGACTTCCTGGTATTAAATACACAACCAAAGGATAATCCATTATTTTATGGGAAAGTCTACGTTTCTGCACCCACCGTTACAAAAATAAAGAGCGGACCAAATTCTCTTACTTTCGATATTTCAGCAAAAACAGGGAAAAATTCAAAATTCTTCATACCCCTGAATAATGGTCTTTCAGTATCGGAATACTATTTCATTTCATTTGTAAAACCAGTCAATGGCAAAGGATTGGAATCCACCGATAGCATCAAATATGCAAATATGGCTCCAAAGCAACTCGGGATTGACCTGAATATTGAAATTACAGCAACACCAGATGCTACTGTGCAACTAATTTTCGACCCGAAAGTTGGAGATAAAATGACTGGCAGCGGATCGGGGATACTTAATGTTAACCTTAACCGGCAAGGTGACTTCAGGATTTCCGGAGACTATATTGTTGAGAAAGGCGATTATCTTTTTACACTTAAAAATATCTTAAACAAGAGATTTGATGTTGAAAATGGAGGCAGAATCATTTTCAATGGAAAACTCAATGATGCCGAAATCGATTTAAAAGCTATATATCAAAAATTTAACACTTCGCTATTTCCAATATTGCCTTTTGAACAGTACGCTAACATAAGAGTCTCAGTAGAACCACAATTGCTTCTGACAGGTAAGCTTTTTAATCCAATAGTTGGATTTGAAATCTATCTCCCGAGTTCGGATGAAGAGACCAGAGCCTCTCTCAGAAATGCTATTGTAACTGAGGAAGAACTGGACAGACAATTTTTGTACCTTCTGGTTATGAAGAGCTTTTATTCTGAACAGGGTACAAATACTTCTCCTACAACAACAAGCGGTACTTCGGCAATGGCTGCAACTACCACCGAAATGATTTCAAATCAGATAAGCAACTGGATATCACAAATGAATAAAGATTTTGACCTGGGATTTGTTTATACTCCGGGAAGCGGAAATACAGCGCTTAATACACAGGAGCTTCAGGTTGCTTTATCAACTCAGCTCCTGAACGACAAAGTATCCCTGAATGGTAATTTCGATTACAGAGGTGTTGACAAAACTACAGGTAATACCGATCAGCTAACCGGTGATTTTGATGCTGAATTAAAACTTACAGAAAAGGTTAGTTTAAAAGTATTTAACAGATTTAATGACATATCCGCGGGAAAGGGCCCCTATACTCAGGGTGTGGGAATTTTCTTCAAAAAAGATTTTGATAATTTTTCTGATCTGTTCAAAAAAAAGATTAAAGGTAATATGAAGAAGGAAAAGGAAATCAATATTAAGGAGCAGTAACATATTTTGGATTGTAGATAACGAATTAACATTCTTGCAATCTGTGACTAAAATCGGGGAATAAACTCCCGATAGCTATAGGTACCAAAAACCATATTTCGGAATTTCAACCATAATTAAAATCTTCCTGGTTAATATTTATTTTATCATTGTTATTAACCTCAGGATAATAGAAAGGGGTTTATTACGTTTTTTAATACCTTCGCAGGTGTAAAGTACATATTATAATCTGGAAGAAACGTTTTAAAAAATAATCATCTGAATATAATCATGGCATATTTACAGTTCATTTTGCAGGACACTGTTGTTCCGGTTGAAAAAGCAGGTGCAATGAAACTCACTCTTCTTGACCTGACTATTAAAGGAGGGTGGGTTATGATACCAATAATTCTTTTATCATTTGTTGCAGCTTACATATTTATTGAAAGATATTATGTTATAAGGAAGGCAACGAACGAAGATGCCAACTTCATGAACAGGATAAGAGACTACATTCATGAAGGGAAGGTTGACGCAGCATTGGCCCTTTGCAAGTTAACAGATAGTCCGTCGGCAAGGATGATCGAAAAAGGAATGACCCGACTCGGAAGACCTCTGCAGGATATAGGTACTGCAATTGAGAATGTCGGAAAACTTGAGATATCAAAACTTGAGAAGGGATTTCCAACACTTGCCACCATAACCGGGGCAGAACCTATGCTGGGCTTTCTTGGAACAGTTATCGGGATGGTGCAGTCATTCTATGCCATGTCTCAGGCCGGAAACAATATTGAAGTATCAATGATGTCAGATGGCATCTATACGGCTTTAATAACTACTGTAGCAGGACTAATTGTAGGTATAACAGGATATTTTGCGTATAATACCCTGGTTGTAAAGGTCGAAAAAGTAGTATTCAATCTTGAGGCTACTTCAACTGAGTTTATGGATATTTTGAATGAACCTATAATAAATGATCGGCAAAATGGCAATTTCCCAAAGAAATAAAATAAGCGTAAACTTTAGTTCGGTTGGGATGACTGATGTGGTCTTTAACCTTCTTATTTTCTTCATGTTAACGTCAACTCTGGTCCATCCATCTGCAATAAAACTGTTGCTGCCAAAGGGGAGCACACAAACATCAGCGAAACCACTGACTTCCGTTTCAATAACCAGCGATCTTAAATATTTTGTTGAACAGCAGTCGGTTAGTATAGATGATCTTGAGGCTGTACTAAAACAAAAACTCGGAGATAAGCCTGATACGTATATAGCTCTTCATGCCGATAAAAGTGTTCCTTTTGAAAATGTTGTGAAAGTTCTTAATATTGCTCAATCAAATAATTATAAACTTATAATTGCAACCTCATCCAAATAACGACTTACACAAATTTCCTTCGGAACGGAGGAAAGGGATTGCCGGATCGGTAATAATACATCTGGTGATATTATTATTGCTGGTATTTGTAGCTTTCAAAGTACCTCCTACTCCGGCGAAGGAAGAAGGTATCCTTGTAAATTTCGGGACCGATGAGACTGGACTTGGACTTATTGAGCCCTCCCCTCCTGCAACCATGTCACAGACATCTCCACCGGCTGCTACTCAACCAAAAGTAAAGGTTGAGGAAGATCCCATTCTTACACAAAACTCGGAAGAAGCACCTGAGGTTAAAAAAGTTGACCCTGAAGCTGCTAAGAAAAGACGTGAAAAGGCTGACGCTGCTAAAAGATTAAGGGAAGAAAGAGAAGCAGACAGGATCATTAAAGCTCAGGAAGAAGCGGAGAGGAAAAGAATTGAGGCTGAACAACAACGGCAGACAGATATAATGAACCGGACAAAGAATGCCCTGGCTAATTCAAAAAACGCGGGGACCAGTTCTACATCGGAAGGTATCGCAGGTGGGGCAGGAAATCAGGGTGTACCTACCGGATCAATAAACTCTAAAGTACGGGGAGAGGGTGGCGGACTGGGAGATAAAGGCATTTCCTATGATCTCCAGGGAAGAGGATCCCAGATCTTACCTTCACCAAAATATGATTATCAGGGGGAAGGAAAAGTAGTTGTTGAAGTAAGCGTAGACAGGCAGGGCAAAGTTATTCAGGCGGTTCCCGGAATTAAAGGTTCAACCACGCTCGATGAATATCTGCTTAAAGTTGCTAAAGATGCAGCAATGGAGGCCCGTTTTGTGGTAAAATCAGATGCACCTTCCATTCAAAAGGGCACAATCACATATAATTTTATACTTAAATAGGCTGTTAGCATGTTTAAAAAGAAGGGGCGGGTTGCAACCCGTCCCTCATGTGGAGTGCCCTATTCTTAATGTTATTAGGTTTACTGTGATCTCGCGAAGAGCTCTTTGATAGCAACCTGCAGATTATCAATTAGATTATTATCCTTTATGATGTAATCATCTATTCCCTTTCTTGCAAGTTCAAGGACTATTTCTCCTTTCTCCTGACCCGAAAGCATTATTACGGGAAGATCTTGTTTTACCTCCTTTATTTTATCAAATACCTCCATCCCATTCATTACTTTTCGGTCCTTATTAACAAAGAAATAGTCGAGAATGATAAGGTCAGGATTCTTGTTTAAGGCCTTGAGGCAATCTTCTCCATATGCAAATGCTTCAAGTTTGTATCCATCTGATGTAAATCTTTTAACAACCAACATATTAACAAACGGATCGTCATCAACAATAAATATAAGCTTCTGGTTATTCATCGATAATAAAATTGTTTTTCGCAAAATGTAAAGTTATAATAAAAAAATTGAACAAATCAATTACATTGAAAAGAGAGGAAAAGATTTCATCATATCAATAACTTTTTCACCAACTTTATTAATAACGGCTTCATTCTCAATATTTGAAATAACTTCATCAATAAGTTCAACTATTACCCCCATATGATTTTCACTCAGACCCCTGGTAGTAATTGCCGGAGTTCCGACCCTCAATCCTGATGTCAGGAACGGCGAACGGCTATCGAACGGAACCATATTCTTATTTACTGTAATATGGGAGCGACCTAGTGTATTTTCAGCTTTTTTTCCTGATATATCAGGAAATTTAGTTCTAAGATCTATCAGCATAAGGTGGTTGTCTGTGCCATCCGAAATAACTTTATAACCCTTATCAATAAATGCTTTCGCCATTACTAAAGCGTTTTTCTTAACTCTTCCCTGGTATTCCCTGAATTCAGGAGTTAAAGCTTCACCGAATGATACTGCTTTGGAAGCAATTACATGCTCAAGAGGACCTCCCTGTATTCCGGGGAATACTGCTGAATTAAGAAGTGATGACATCATTCTGACTTCACCTTTTGGCGTGGTAATACCCCATGGATTAACAAAATCCTTACCCATCAGGATTATTCCTCCTCTTGGGCCTCTGAGTGTTTTATGAGTAGTTGAAGTAACTATATGGGCATATTTGAGTGGATTTTTCAGAAGTCCTGCTGCTATCAATCCTGCCGGATGAGCCATGTCAACCATTAAGATAGCGCCTATACTGTCGGCAATCTTTCTCATTCTCGCATAATCCCATTCACGCGAATATGCCGATGCCCCTCCGATAATCATTTTTGGCCTCTCTTTCAGAGCTGTCTCTTCCATCATATCATAATCGACAAGCCCGTTTTCCTCTTTAACACTGTAGGCTACAGGTTTGTAATATAACCCCGATGAATTGACCGGTGATCCGTGAGAAAGATGACCGCCGTGAGCAAGGTTTAATCCCATAAATATATCACCTGGTTTTAGTACAGTCAAAAACACTGACATGTTTGCCTGGGCTCCTGAATGAGGCTGTACATTTGCATATTCAGCATCAAACAGTTGTTTAAGCCTGTCAATCGCTATCAGTTCCGACTGATCAACAATTTCGCAACCACCATAATAACGGTTCCCTGGATAACCTTCAGCATACTTATTAGTCATTACTGATCCCATTGATTCAAGCACCTGTGTACTTACAAAATTTTCTGAAGCAATTAATTCTATTCCGTTTATCTGACGCTGACGCTCCTTTTCAATAAGGTCAAATATCACTGTATCTCTTTTCATTGTATATAAATTTTAAAACTGTTATTCTTCCGAAAACTCAATAAGTAACTCCCGGTAAGCGGCATAAATACCTGATTTGGAAATAAAACCCACATAATAACCATTATCCATGACAGGCAGGTTCCAGGAACCTGTTATCCTGAAGGTTTCCATTACTGTTTCTATATTCTCCTTCTTATCAATATAAGATGTGGGAATGGTCATAAGATCCTTCACAAAAGTTGTTTCATATAATTCATGCCTGAACATTATTTCCCTGACATCATCAAGGGAAACAACGCCTTCAAGGATATTATACTCGTCTACAACCGGGTAAATATTCCTATTGGATTTTGATATTATCCTGACTAAATCACCCAAATTATCTGTTTTTTTTACTTTTAGAAGATCTGTCTCTATCTCTTTTTTCCAATCCATAACAGCCATCACTGCTTTATCTTTGTCATGAGTTATCAATTCTCCTTTTTCTGCAAGCTGAACATGATATATTGAATGCTTTTCGAAACTTCGGGTTGTAATAAATGCAACAGTGGCTGTAATAATGAGCGGAATCAGAAGGCTATAACCGCCCGTGATTTCAGCAATAAGGAAAATAGCAGTAAGAGGAGCATGCATCACTCCGGCCATCATTCCAGCCATACCAACAAGCACAAATCTGTTATCAGGGAGGTCGACATTTGCGAATTTTCGTAGCATACCGGCAACAAGGAATCCGTTAATACCTCCGAGAAACAAAGTTGGTGCAAAAATTCCTCCTACTCCTCCTGCCCCATTTGTGGAGCTGCTTGCTACAACCTTCAGCAGAATAAGTCCAGCCGAGAATAGTATAATCACCAGAAAATTATCTGAGAACCGGCCAAGAACTGAGCTGCTGAAAACAGAATCAGCATTACCCTGGAGAAGAGCCATAATGGTATCATAACCCTCACCATAAAATGGAGGAAAGAGATAAATCAAACCGCCAAGTATTATCCCTCCCAAAATCAGACGTAAATAAATGTTCTTTATCTTCTCATAACTGCCTTCAAGAAAGAGAGTCATCTTTGAAAAATAAAGTGATATCATTCCTGATATGATTCCAAGCAGAACATACCATGGTATATTGGAAAGATTAAATGCTCCGACTATAGTAAAAGTGAATAATACTTTATTGCCCATCAGGAAATAGGCAACAGTTGCAGCTGTAACAGAGGAAATAAGTAAAGGAACAATAGATGACATCGTCAGATCGAGCATCAGTATTTCGAGTGTGAAAAGTATTCCGGTAATCGGAGCCTTAAAAATCCCTGAAACGGCACCAGCAGCACCACACCCAACAAGAAGAGTGATGTTTTTATAATTCAGTTTAAAAAATCTTCCAACAGCAGAACCAATGGAAGAACCTGTTAATACGATTGGAGCCTCAGCACCTACGGAACCACCGAAACCTATAGTAAGAGTGCTCGCAACAATAGAACTCCAGGTATTGTGCGCCTTTAAGTAGCTTCTTTTTTTCGATATTGCATATAATATCCTGCTTATACCATGCCCTATGTTATCCTTTATAATAAACTTAACAAATAACAGTGTCAGCAGCATACCGATAAGCGGATATACAAGAAAGAGATAACTGCCTGATTTTATTAATATTCCCCCTGCAAGTAACTGATGAAAATAATGAATTGCATTCTTAAGAAGCGCTGCAGCCACAGCACTTAGTAATCCGACTACCAGACTAAGAATGTAGACTAACTTAACCTGATCAATCTCAATAACGCTTTTGTGAAATATTCTTTTGAAAAAACTATTTCTGAACATAATTATGCAAATATAAAAACAATACCAATCCTTCACTGTTTTTTATATAAGTTTGTCTCATGTTAATATTCATTAGCAGGTATTTTGCGGTAAGTTATAATTTGATATAAGGGTATGATAAATTTCAGCAGATTCACACTTGATAACGGTTTAAGGGTTCTGGTACATGAAGATAAATCGACTCCTCTTATCTCAATGAATATCCTGTATGATGTCGGTTCCAGGGATGAAGATCCTGAAATGACAGGTCTGGCACACCTGTTTGAACATCTTATGTTCGGAGGATCAGTTAATGTTCCAGACTATGATTTACCTCTTCAATTGGTGGGGGGAGAAAATAATGCATTTACAAATAACGATATTACCAATTATTATCTAACAATTCCATCAGATAATATAGAAACAGGATTCTGGCTTGAATCGGACCGGATGCTTGAACTTGATTTTTCACAAAAAAATCTCGACACCCAGAGAAGTGTTGTAATTGAAGAATTTAACCAGAGGTATCTTAATCAACCTTACGGAGATGCAATATTAAAACTCAGACCACTCGCCTATAAAGTACATCCTTACAGATGGCCTACTATCGGAATGGATATATCTCATATTGAAAAAACTGATCTTGAGCAGGTTAAGCGATTTTTCTTTGCTCATTATGCCCCAAATAACGCAATACTTGCTCTCACAGGGAACATTACTCACGAAAAGGCCTTTAGCCTCACCAGTAAATGGTTTGGACCGATCGAAAAGAGAATACTGAAATCAAGAAAGCTTCCGGTTGAACCACCCCAGGACGAGGAAAGAAAACTAATAATTGAAAAGGATGTTCCATCTGAAGCAATTTACAAAGTATGGCATACGGGCCCCCGGTTGAGTACTGATTTTTACACTATTGACCTGATCACCGATCTTCTTGCAGGCGGAGAATCGGGAAGATTACATACCAGGCTGGTTAGAGAAATGAAACTATTCAGTGAAATAAATGCATACATCACCTCAGATATTGACCCCGGACTTATTATTGTCCATGGAAAGCTGATGAAAGATGTTGATATCTATTATGCTGAAGAAGCCATAAATAAGGTAATCGAAAGCTTAAAAAATGGTACAGTTATTAAAGATGAAATGGAGAAAGTCAAGAATAAATTTGAAGCCTCAACGGTTTTTTCCAATACCAATATTATGAACAAGGCTGCGAATCTGTCATTTTATGAACTTCTTGGTGATCCGGGATTGATCAACATGGAGACTGACGCGTACGTAAAGGTGACCAGGGAAATGGTAGTTGAGTCAGCAAATAAGTATTTCGTTCCTGCAAATTGTTGTACATTATATTATAAATCAACACGTAAGGATAAGTAATGGATAGTCTTCAAAGAGTTCAACCACCAGTATTTCCCATTGAAAAGTTAGTTATTCCTGAGGCTGCCTCATTCAGGCTAAACAATGAAGTACCGGTCTTTCTGATTCAATCCGGTACTGAGGATATAATTCGAATGGAGTTTACTTTCAGGGCCGGACAGGTAAATGAGTATTTACCAATGCTTGCCTCGACCACTAATATGATGCTTTCAGAAGGATCGATGAATTACACATCTGAAGAACTCAACAGAATTTTGGATTATTATGGGGTCTTCCTTAATATGTCAGCAGAAAAAGATCGTGCAGGTATCGTACTATTTTTCTTAAATAAGCATCTTGACAAAGTACTGGAACTTAGCAGGGAAATAATGTTCCGCCCTGTTTTTCCGGAAACAGAGTTAAATTCACTAATGAAAAAAAGGCTGCGCTGGTACCTCGTAAACAGGGAAAAAGTTCAAAACCTGGCGATGGACCAGTTTTTTGAATCAGTATTTGGAAAGCGTCATCCGTACGGATATCAGTTGACTGAGCATGACTTTAACAATTTAAATCCTGCTCTTCTAATGGATTTCCACACAAAATATTATACACCTGAGAATATGGCTGTGATAGTTTCAGGCAGGATTCCCGGGAATACAGTTGAACTTCTGAATCAGTACTTTGGAGATATAACCCCGAAGAAAATATACTCTGAAGAGTCAACAGATATACTCAAGGGCGAAAAGAAAAAAAGAATCCATATTAATAAATCAGGTACAGTACAGTCTGCTATCAGAATCGGGTCGGCTACTATCACTAAAAGACATCCTGATTACCCGGGATTAAAAATTCTTGACGCAATTCTCGGAGGATATTTTGGTTCCCGCTTAATGAAAAATATCCGCGAGGAAAAGGGTTATACCTACGGGATAAGATCCTCAGTTACTTCGCTCGATCTTACTGGTTATAAAGTAATCTCAACCGAAGTAAATAAGAAGAATTGCCAAAATGCCATAGATGAGATCTATAATGAGATAGGGTTGTTGCAACGCGAACCGGTTAACAAGGCAGAACTGGAAGTTGTTCGTAATTATATGGCCGGTGAGATGTTAAGAATGTTTGACGGGCCATTTGCACTGGCAGAAAGTTTCAGGTCGGCCTGGGAATTCGGGCTGGATAGCAGTTATTACCTCCGACTTGCTGAAAAGATTAAAACAATTGATTCTGATGAAATAATTTTGCTGGCCAATACGTATTACAATACCGACGACTTGTACGAAGTCACAGCAGGTTAATATGACTAAAACGTATTATTATATAATCTTCGCCTTCCTGAGTATTTGGACCTGTAAAGCTTATTCCCAGTCAGATTGCACTGTTCCACTGCCTCCGGTTCTCACAGCTGTATCTGTTCAGCCTGAAACAGGCAAAACTGATCTTGTCTGGTCACCGAGTCCTTCATCCGATATTGCAGCTTACATAATATATACTTTCAAAAATGGAGACGGGCTTCCAATAGATACCATATGGGATAAATCGGTAACCACTTTTACATTGACATCTACAGCAACCAAATACTTCAGCGTATCATACGTTGTTACGGCTCACAGGTTGTCAGCCGTGCCCGGATTGCCAGGCTGCACAAGTCCCTTGTCTAACGTTCTCACCACTATATTCTGCAGTTCTGAGCTTGACACCTGCAATAAGAAATTAAAAGTACGATGGAACAAGTATAGTGATTATCCCAAACACGTAAAGGAGTATAAGATCCTTGTTTCGATAAACGGGGGCCCCCTTTCAGAAATGTACACTTCAGACAACAGCACTGATAATTTTACTATTTCAGAGTTTACAACAGATTCACAATATTGTCTGGTAGTACGTGCAGTCTTTGACGATGGAACTGAGTCAAACTCAAACAAAAGTTGCCTGTCAACAAAAATGCAACGAGCGCCTGCATGGATAAATGCAGACTATGCTTCTGTTGATGCCGGAAAAAAGATAGCCCTTTCCTTTACAATAGATCCTTTATCTGAGATCAGTTCGTTTATGCTTGAAAGGAAAATCGGACCACAGGGAGCTTACCAGATTATCGACAATCCGGTTTCTGACAATGGAGCTGTAAGGTTTACTGATAATAAAGCAGATACAAATACAATAAATTATTACAGACTTTCAGCTGTAAACAGCTGTAAAATACCCGTCACTATCTCAAACATTTCTTCAAACCTGGTACTGACGTTGCGAACCTCGGGCAATGATTTAGTGCTATCATGGAATTCCTATAAAAAGTGGTTGGGGGAGGTATCGTCATACAAGGTGTTTATAAACACTGGCAAAGGATTTGAAGAAAAAGCAAATCTTCAGTCTGCTGATACAATATTCAGTTTAGGTTATAAAGAAATTATGTATGAAGTTTCCGGAAATGAAGTCTGTTTTTATGTAGAGGCAACTGAAACAGCTAATCCTCATGGGATAATTGGTAAAAGTCTCTCTTCCCGAACTTGCAGCCTGCCGACAGAGTTGATCACTGTTCCAAACGTTTTCACTCCGAATAATGACATGGTGAATGATTATTTCCGCCCTGTACTCTCCTTTACACCTGTCGATTACCACCTGGTAGTTATTGACAGAAAAGGTACAGTTCTTTTTGAAACAAGAGAATACCTTGAATCATGGGATGGTTCTCAGAATGGTAATCCTCAACCACAGGAAGTCTGCTTATGGTTTCTTAAAATAAACACACCGTCAGGTAAGAGTATTTCCAGGACAGGAACTGTAACAATAATCCACAATAAATAATACCCAATTTTTACCCGGCTTTTTACTTATGCTTCACACCTTCCCTTTTGTGAGAGGGGATTGGACGGGGTTGAAAACAGGCAAAAATTAATTATATTTGTAGTGGCAAAGAAAGGTGCCGCACATATTGTTTATGGGGAACAAGGATATTTTTGATGAAGAAGATAAGGAACGTATTCAGGTTGAATATGACAGCCTTGTAAATCATCTTATTAAATGCAATAAACCCGGGGACAGGGAGCTAATTGATGAGGCATTTAAAATTGCCAATGAAGCTCACTGGAACATGCGGAGAAAATCAGGCGAGCCATATATTATTCATCCGATTTCAGTTGCCAAAATAGTTAACCAGGAGATTGGCCTTGGGGCCAAGTCAATCGCTGTTGCCCTGCTTCACGATGTTGTTGAAGATACTGAATATTCCCTTGAGGATGTAGAAAGGGAATTCGGGCCAAAAATAGCATCTCTGATTGATGGACTGACAAAAATATCGGGTACGTACAACAAGGAAAACTCATCTTCACTTCAGGCTGAGAATTTCAGGAAGATGCTGCTTACCCTGTCGGATGATCTGAGGGTAATTCTCATTAAAATTGCGGACCGGCTGCATAATATGAGAACTCTCGACTCAATGCCCGAGCATAAGAAGATGAAAGTGGCAGGAGAAACTATTTTTCTTTATGCACCACTTGCTCACAGACTTGGCTTGTATGCCATTAAAAGTGAATTGGAGGATCTTAGCTTTAAATTCCGTCAGCCTCAGATCTATGAAGAGATATCTGCCAAGTTAAAACATACTGAAAGAAAGAATATATCCCTGATAAACAAATTCTCATTGCCTATAATCGAAAAACTGACTGAAGCAGGATTGCAATTTGATATTAGCGGAAGACCGAAATCAATTTTCTCAATCTGGAAAAAGATGCAGGCTAAAAATGTTCCGTTTGAGGAGATTTATGATGTTCTTGCTGTCAGGATAGTATTTGAGCCGGTGCCGGGCATTCCTGAAAAAACACAATGCTGGAATATTTATTCTGTAATCACTGATTCTTATCTTCCAAAACCTGACAGACTGCGTGATTGGGTAAGCAGACCAAAACCAAATGGGTATGAGGCATTACATGTCACCGTAATGGGGCCTGAGGGTCAATGGGTTGAGGTTCAGATAAGAAGCAAACGCATGGACGAGATTGCAGAAAGAGGCTATGCGGCACACTGGAAATATAAGGGAGATGACATCCAGGAAAGCGAACTGGACAAATGGATAAAAAAGATCCGGATAATGCTTGAGAATCCAAGAGAGGATCCGATTGAATTTCTTGATGAGTTCAAAATGAATCTGTTCTCCTCTGAAATCATGGTATTCACTCCAAAAGGATTTCTTGTAAGCCTGCCAAAAGGTGCTTCAGCCCTTGATTTTGCTTACGAGATACATACCCATATTGGGAACAGCGCTATCGGTGCAAAGATCAACCACAAGCTCAACCCGATAAACTCAATTCTAATGAGTGGCGACCAGGTGGAAATAATCACTTCCGAGATAGCCAAACCCGAAAAAGAATGGCTCTCATTTGTCAGAACATCGAAAGCAAAGGAAGCAATCAAAAATGCTTTAAAAATTGAGTCAAAAGACAGTGTACAGATAGGTATGGAACTTCTTGATTCCAAACTCAAAGATATCGGACTTACATTAAATACTGAAATTCTCAGGAACCTGTTGCTGGCATATGAAGTTGAAAATAAAGATGAATTATTTTCAGGAATAGGTTCAGGAAGAATTCATCTTGAGAACCTGAAAAAACTGGTAAAAAAGAGTCCGGCAAAAAATGTAATCAAATACTGGGAACTTAAACTTATAGGTTCAAAAAAAGAGAAAAAGGATAATGCTGTTTCGCAGGAGAAGATCGATAAAAGCGTTCCATTTCTCCTTACAGAAAATGTTGAAAATGCCGAACAGTCATACGAAATAGCTAAATGCTGTAGCCCTATCCCGGGTGATGAAGTCATCGGGTATCATTCTCCTGAAGGAGCAATAGTTATTCATAAACCTAAATGTCCTGTAGCAATACGGATCATGTCAAATGAGGGCAACAGGATCATAGCAGTCAAATGGGCAATACATAAACTGGTCTCATTCCTGGCAAGAATAAGTATGATAGGTATCGACAGAATCGGACTGGTAAATGATATTACTAATATTATATCTGCAGAACTTAAAGTCAATATGACCAATATCAATATATCAGTTAAAAACGGCATTTTTGAAGGAACAATTGATTTATACGTTCACCATACAAAGGACCTCAACAACCTTATTTTAAAGATTTCGAATATAAATGGAATTGAAAATGTAAAACGGGTTGAAGATTTCTCCAAATAATATTTGATTCAACTTCTGTCTCCTATATCCCCAAAAAATACATACTTTTGTTATTGTTTTAAATTAGACCAGATATGATTAGTGACGATACAAGGTTAACCGTAAAGAAGATATTCACCGAGTATCTTGAGAAAAAAGGACACAGGAAGACGCCTGAAAGGTATGCTATATTAGATGAGATTTATTCCCGTTCGGGTCATTTCGATATTGAATCGCTTTATATATTCATGAAGAATAAGAACTACAGGGTAAGCCGCGCAACACTTTATAATACAATAGAAATCTTACTTGATTGTAATCTGGTTATAAAACATCAGTTTGGGAAGAACATAGCTCAGTTTGAAAGAGCATATCAATGCGCCCAACACGATCACCTTATTGATGTTGAAACAGGTAAAGTAATTGAATTCTGTGACCCCCGGATCCATGAGATTATAAATACCGCAAGTGATCTTCATGGCTTCACACCTCAGTATCATTCCTTATATATATACGGTCATTATAACGGGGAAGACAAAGAATAGAAAAAATTAAAGTGGCGTCATTATGCTTTTTTTTTTGCGAACTTTGCTTAATCCCGATAGCTATCCGGACTCTGCTATCTGCCTTTAGTTTAGCACGTTAGTCATTTATCAACAATCTGATATTTACTGTTCAACAAGTAGAATAAATTCGTACCTTACAAGGCAATTTTAATTTTATTATTAATCATCTAACATGAACATTGACATATTATTAGGTCTGCAATGGGGCGATGAGGGAAAGGGTAAAATAGTTGATGCTTTAAGCCCGGGTTATGATATAGTTGCCCGTTTTCAGGGAGGACCAAATGCCGGACATTCTCTTGAGTTTAACCAGGTTAAACATGTGCTTCACCTCATACCTTCAGGGATCTTTCATCCGGAAAAACTAAATATAATTGGAAACGGGGTTGTAATTGATCCGGCTGTTTTTAAAAAGGAAATAGAAGAGTTGGGGCCGCCGGTTAATGAGTTAACAAAACGGCTTGTCATTTCCACCCGTGCTAACCTCATACTTCCAACGCATAGAATTCTGGATGCCGCTTATGAATGCCAAAAAGGCATGATTAAAATCGGATCTACTCTTAAGGGTATTGGTCCGGCCTATACCGATAAAACAAGCCGAAACGGACTCAGAGCAGGAGATATATTCAGAAAGGATTTCAGGCAATTATATGATTGTCATATAAGCCGTCATCTTTCCATCCTTAAAAATTATGAATTAAAATACGATCTTAAGGAGTATGAAAAAGGATGGTTTGAGGGCATCGAGATGCTTAAAAACTTCAGGATAGTTAATACTGAATATCTGGTTAATGAACTGGCTGTTAAGGGTAAGAAAGTGCTTGCCGAGGGAGCTCAGGGGACGATGCTCGATGTGGACTTTGGCTCATATCCTTTCGTAACCTCTTCAAATACGATAAGTGCAGGCGCATGCATAGGTTTAGGAATTTCACCAAAAATGATCGGTGAAATCTTCGGAATATTCAAAGCCTATTGTACCCGTGTCGGAAGTGGTCCGTTTCCTACTGAGTTGAATGACGAAACAGGAACCTCATTAAGAGAAATCGGTCATGAATTTGGAGCCACCACCGGACGGCCACGTCGTTGTGGCTGGCTCGACCTCCCGGCCCTGAGATATTCCATAATGATTAATGGTATCACCAGGCTTTTTATGACCAAAGCTGATGTAATGTCAGGATTTAAGACAATTAAAATCTGTACAACATATAAAGTTGGCGGGAAAGAATGTATAGAATTACCATTTGATAACGATTCAGTAATTGAACCTGTATATACGGAACTGCCAGGGTGGAAAGAAGATATATCAGGAATCAGGGAATTTGACAAATTACCTGAATCACTTAAAAAATTTATAGCATTTATCGAAAAACAGACTGGTGTTCCGATAACAATGGTATCTGTAGGAGCCGACAGAGAAGAGACGATCTTCCGGAATTAGCTACATCATGAAACGGGAAGATTATTTCCTATTTCTTAATGTACATCCATGAGTCAATCGAAACAGTATCCTGGAACGATGCCAGACGTACTACAGCTTTTTTGAAACTGTCATGACCTTCAGCCGCGACAAGCTGAAATTTACTACCCTGGATTTTAAGTATCCGGGCATCATAACCCTGTTTCTTATATAATTCTGAAAAAACAATGGCATATTCAGGTGTAATAAAGCTGCCAACAATGATATTATATTTGTATTTGCCCTCCATTGCCAGCCTTTCTTCATCAGCTTTCCTTGCAGAATCAAGTTTTGCAGCTTCAAGAGCCATTAACTGGTTCAGTACATTTTTTATTGAATCTGCAACATGGATACTGTCCTGCCTTACCAGCATCTCAGCCAAAGTCTTTGATTTTTTACCATTAAAATATTTGCAGGATGGAAGAACAGCAAGAAATAATACAAGAAGGATTGATGAAAAATGTCTCATAAGATAATATTTTAAAATTTATAATAATTTTTACTTTACTATTTTTAAAGGGACAATAATCAAAGATACAAATTATTGAACCCAAACCAAATGATATAATTGAATATGCCAGAGATCAAATTACTCCGGATTTTGTATATTCGGCTTATGAATTTTGTTTATAATAATTAAAACTTAGTTATGAAATCGTTGATACAGTTCTTCGAAGAAAGTGTAGAAAAACATAGTAATAATGTTTATTTGTGGGAGAAACCCAACGATAAATATGAAGGAACTACATACGGCGAAACAAGAAAACAGGTTTATGAATTTGCTGCCGGACTTATAAAATTAGGTATCAGGAGAGGTGATAGACTAAGTCTTATTTCTGAAGGTCGTAACACCTGGGTTATCGGAGAAATGGGGATTTTATATGCAGGGGCCATGAATGTTCCTCTATCAGTTAAATTAAATCCTGATGAAATAAAATTCAGGATAAATCATTCCGAATCCAGGATGATCCTGGTTTCCTCAATTCAGGCTCAGAAATTGAAAGAAATACTAAAGATATGTCCGACAATAGAGAAAATAATACATCTGGATACACAGGAAGAATACGCGAGCAATGAAATACACTTCAATGAAGTAAGAAAAATTGGAAGAGAGTGGCTCGAACTGCCTGAAAATTTGATGAAATTCGAGGAGTTGTACAAAAGCCTCACCCCTTCTGATTATGCCAATATATGCTATACATCGGGGACTACGGCCGATCCCAAAGGAATCATTCTCACTCATGGAAACTATGTTACCAATGTGTACCAGTCTTATAGCCTTATGGATATTCCTTCATTCTATAAAACGCTTCTTATTCTCCCATGGGATCATTCCTTTGGTCATACATGCGGAATATTTGCTTTTATGGGAAAAGGAGCAAGTATTGCCTCGGTAAAGACCGGTAAAACGCCAATGGAGACTCTCAGAAACCTTCCGTCGTGCCTGAAGGAGATCAAACCAAATCTTATTATGAGCGTTCCGGCTATTGCAAAGAATTTCAGAAAGAATATCGAGAAGGGTATCAAAGAAAAAGGTCCGGCAATTGAGATGCTCTTTAATCATGCGCTGAAAATTTCGTATTCCTACAATAAAGAGGGCTGGAATAAAGGGTTGGGATTACAGAGACTTAAAAGGCCGCTTCTTGATCTTTATGATAAAATCCTATTTAGTAAAATTCGTGAAGGCTATGGAGGCGAACTGGACTTTTTCGTTGGAGGAGGCGCGCTTCTGGACATAGAACTGCAGAAATTCTTTTATGCTATTGGCATTCCGATGTACCAGGGATATGGATTAAGTGAGGCCTCGCCTGTTATATCTTCCAATTCTACAAGCAGACATAAACTTGGATCATCAGGTGTGATAGTAAATAATATGGATCTTAAAATTTGCGATGACGATGGGAAAGAATTGCCGGTTGGTCAAAAAGGCGAAATTGTTATCAAAGGTGGTAACATCATGTATGGCTATTGGAAAAATGATGCCGCTACTAAAGAATCCATAAAAGATGGATGGTTATATACAGGTGATATGGGTTATATGAGTGAAGATGGATTCCTTTATGTTCTTGGTCGTTTTAAAAGCCTGCTGATTGCCGATGACGGAGAAAAATTCAGCCCTGAGGGAATCGAAGAAGCTATTTCTGAACAATCGAAATATATTGATCAGTGTATGCTCTACAATAATCAGAAACCGTATACAGTCGCAATTATTATACCCAACCAGCATGCCCTTAAGTTATTCCTCGAAGAGAAAAACCTTACTGCTGACTCGGACGTGGGAATACGGGCTGCCATAACACTTATCGAAAGTGAGGTAAATGAGTACAGGGCTAACGGAAAGTTTGGTAATATGTTCCCACAGCGATGGCTTCCGGTTGCAATCGGGATACTGGAAGAGAGCTTCACTGAAGATAATGGACTGATGAATTCAACCATGAAAATTGTCAGAGGAAAAATAATGGATAAATACCAGGAGCTTATAGACTACTTGTATACTCCTGATGCAAAAGCTGTTACTAACGAAAGGAACATTGAAGAAATTGAGAAGATGAAACTTGGGTAAATGAAATAAATAAAATTGATTATAAACTACCACTTATGAAAAGACTAAGAATATTATCAGTTCTCTCAATTTTTATATTAAGTGTATGTTGTACGCGTAATAAAGAAATTAACTGGAAAATTGCTGAAAATCCTATACTTACACAATGGGCAGCAGATGTTGATCCCTTAAAGCCATGGCTAAAATATCCTCGTCCCGATATGGTAAGAAACAACTGGCAGAGTCTTAATGGTCTGTGGGACTATGCAATCACCCAAAAAGGCATAAAACCTGATAAATGGGATGGCAATATTCTTGTACCATATCCTGTTGAGTCAGCCCTTTCAGGCGTAAGAAAAAGAGTATCGGAAAATCAGAATCTCTGGTACAAAAGAACTTTTAAAATACCCAATGTCTGGAGTAAAAAACACATTCTTTTAAATTTCGAAGCCTGCGACTGGGAAACCGTTATCTGGGTCGATGGAAAAGAGATCGGGAAACATCGTGGCGGATATGATCCGTTTACATTTGACATAACAGGATCTCTTAGTGATAAAAAGCTTCATGAGCTTCTGGTTTGTGTTTGGGACCCTACCGACAAAGGTCCCCAACCTCGCGGTAAACAGGTATCTTCTCCAGGCAGTATCTGGTATACTCCCACCACGGGAATCTGGCAAACTGTTTGGATAGAGCCTGTTAACGAATCATATATCAGTTCATTCAGGACAGTAACAGACGCCGATAACGGGACCATCACATTTAAAACAGATGTAAAAAATGGTGAAAAGAGTAACATTTCCTTCACAATAAAAAAAGATGGCAGGACAATTGCCACAGCAAGCGGAAATGAAAATCAGGAAGTTACAGTCAAAATTGAAAATCCTATACTATGGTCACCGGATAATCCTTTCCTGTATGATATTAAAATCGAATTGAAAGATGGAAATAAAACGGTTGATAAAGTGACTTCATATACAGGAATCAGAAAGATAACAATCGGAAAAGCTGATGATGGCTTTACCAGAATACTTTTGAATAACAAATTTGTATATCAGAATGGCCCGCTCGATCAGGGATTCTGGCCTGATGGAATTTATACCCCTCCTACTGAGGAAGCAATGGTATACGACCTCAGGATGACTAAAAAAATGGGATTTAACATGTTGCGAAAACATGTCAAAGTTGAGAACAGAATCTTTTATTACTGGTGCGACAAACTCGGTATTCTGGTATGGCAGGATATGCCAAGCGGAGATAAGTCAATTGACGGAGATCAACCCGACATTGAAAAATCAAATGAAGCCACTCAACAATACGAGTCTGAGCTAAAAAGAATGATCGAAACAAAGTATAATCATCCGTCTATAATAATGTGGGTTCCGTTTAACGAAGGCTGGGGTCAGTTCGCGACTGGCAGGATTACTGAGCTTATTGCAGAATACGATCCTACCAGATTGGTAAACAGTTCATCGGGATGGACCGACAGAGGAACAGGAAATGTAAATGATATTCATCATTATCCCGATCCGGTTGTACAGCCAGCTGAGGAAAAGAGAGCAATAGTCCTGGGCGAATTCGGAGGCCTCGGCCTTCCCATTCAAGGGCATACGTGGGAACAAAAAAACTGGGGATACAGAAACATGGAAGATACACTCCAATTATTATCCAGGTATGAATCATATTATGATCAGGTTTACAGGTTCGTGAAGAACAACGGATTAAGTGCTACAATATATACACAAACCACAGATGTTGAAACAGAGACGAACGGACTTATGACCTATGACAGAAAAATAAATAAAATGGGTGTATCAAATGTTTTCAGAGCTAATAAAAACATTATACCTCCGATGCTGAGTTCTCCTAACAAGATGTTCATTGATACATATATTGCTGAATTGATTTTTTCACGACCCGGAGGAAAAATTTACTTTACCTCTGATGGAAGCGAACCAGATGAGAAATCGAGAGAATATACCGAACCTATCAAACTATCTGCCACTACAACCATCAAAGCCTTTACAAAATGGGATGATGCAAAGAGTCGCGTGATCACATATATTATTGAAAAGAAAGATTCCTTGCCTTCATTGAATGTAACCAAACCGAAATAGCATAAGTAATTAGACTATCAACCTGCTCTTGAATGGTAGAAAAGTCATAAAGTCAGCGTGGTGTACAATATATGCTTCGGTGGTTCTTTTGACAAGATCCCCTTCATGAGCATGGGCCGCAATAATATGACACACTTCAGGAGGAATTCCGCATTCCTCTGCAAGTGAAACTCCGGAAAAAGGATGACGAAGGTATTGACCATATTTACCCTGAACAGCTTTGCCATTTTTATCCAGCTCATATTCAAGTAGTTTACCGACATCTGCGAGAATAGCACCTGAAATAAGGATATCCATATTTACCGGTAATTCGTCTCTGAAGAATTCATTCATCTTCTCCCCGCTTTCCCTTGCAATATGAACCACGCACCTCTTATGAGCCATAAAACTCACTTTTAGATCGGGACCGCAGAGTAATGTAAAAGGTATCTTATCCAGATCGTCGGCTTTAAGTACGCTTCGTTCAAGAGCTGTCTCCCAGGTTTTAGCGGTCTTTTCGCGGAGAGGTTTGTCTTTGATCCACTCCAGTTCCGGCCATAATTTCTCAACAAGTGCATTCATTTGAAAAAACTTAGGTTACTTCAATTTTGCTATAATAGCATCTGTCATTTGGGAAGTTGACGCAGCTCCGTTCTGAACTACTTCAGGTCTGCCAGCCAGCTTCATCATATCGTAAGTCCGTACCTTACCCTCAGCGATAACATCTGCAATCGACTTGCGGATTTTTGATGATATTTTCTTCTCGTCAATATAATCAAGCATCATGCAGGCCGATTCAATCATGGCTATCGGGTTGACTATTGAAATTTTATAATCAGCATATTTTGGAGCCGAGCCATGGGTTGGTTCAAATACGGCAATTCCATCGGATGAGAACTGCGCACTGCATGCAAAGCCCAATCCTCCAATCAGACCAGCAAATGCATCTGAGGCGATATCACCAAACATATTACCGGCAACTATCACACCATACTCTTCAGGGTTTTTAGTCAGCCACATCATCTGGGCATCAATGTTAGTGTTCATCAACTTGATTTCAGGAAAGGACGCCTTCTGAATTTCCCTTGCCAGTTTCCACATCAGACCGGAAGTTTCTCTTATCACATTTGGCTTTTCACAGACTGTGACCGATTTATACCCGAATTTTCTGGCATGTTCAAAAGCTGCCATAAGTATCCTTAAAGTAGCCTTCCTGGTAAATATTCTTGTTGATATTGAAAGTTCCTCAACAGGCACTTTGCCAAAATTCTTAGCAAATTTAGGATGAGTCATAAAGGCATTATGTACCTGCACCGGAGGGTTGGTCCATTCAACTCCCGAATATAGACATTCGGTATTCTGACGGAAAATGACAACATCAACCAGAGGTTCATCAATTGTATTTCCTTTCCCTCTTCTTACAAAATTCAGAGGATTCCCTTTATATGATTTGCATGGTCTGACACATATATCAAGATTAAAGAGCTGCCGTAATCCAACAATAGGACTTGAATAGATAAATCCTTTCCCCTGCAATTCAGGTGCAAGTTCTGCCTTTGCCTCGTCGTTAGGTTTCGAAGTTATAGCGCCAAATAGTGCAATTTTATGTTTCTCAATCAGATCAATAGTTCTTTTGGGTAAAGGATTACCCTCTTTGCACCAGAATTCCCAGCCAATATCCCCATGAATGTAATCTGCATCAAATCCTGCAGCATCGAGAACCCTGATAGCCTGTTGCAGTACAACCGCCCCTATTCCATCGCCAGGTAATGTAACTATTTTACGTTTTGCCATATCAGTTGAATTTATAAAATTGTCAGCTTTAGTTGTATGTAAAAATAATCAAAATTCGGCATGTCCTTTACCTGAATTAAAATATTATAAGTAAGCCGTAAAATAGAAATAAAACGCTATTTTTGCAGCCAAATTAGGGAATCATTATACCAAGTATGAGCGTTTTGAGTAAGTTAAGTCCAGCACCAATCTGGATCTACTTTGAAGAGATTTGTAGTATACCACGTCTTTCAAAGAACGAGGGGAAGATAAGGCAGTATCTTTTAGATTTTGCTAAAAAAAATAAACTGGAATTCAAAGAGGATGAAGTTGGAAATATCCTGATTATCAAACCTTCTTCCCCGGGAATGGAAAACAGGAAAACTGTTGTTCTTCAGAGTCATATGGATATGGTTGGAGAGAAGAATGCTGACTATCCCCACGACTGGACTAAAGATCCTATAATACCTGTTATAAAAGGCGGATGGGTTACCGCTACGGGTACAACTCTTGGGGCTGATGACGGAATAGGTATCGCCTCACAGATGGCAATACTTACAGACAAAAACCTAAAGGCAGGAAAGATTGAATGCCTATTCACCGTTGATGAGGAATCAGGAATGACAGGAGCTATAAATCTTAAATCTGATTTCTTCACGGGTAAAACACTTCTCAACCTCGATTCAGAGGATGAGGGAATACTTTTTATAGGTTGTGCAGGAGGAATGGATACTGTCGGAACTATGACCTATAAAAGTATCGCTGCCGGTAGCGACAAATGCGCAATAATTATTTCGGTTACCGGTTTGCATGGAGGACACTCAGGGGATGAAATCCACAAAGGTTATGGCAATTCTGTAAAGATCATGAACAGAGTTTTATGGAATCTGTCCAATCAATTTGAAATTTCTCTGGCTGATTTTGACGGAGGTAATCTCAGGAACGCGATTCCCAGGGAAGCTTTCACAAATGTTGTTGTTAATAAAGAAGATTGTGAAGCTGTAAAAAGCTGGATCAATAATTTCCATTTTACATTAACTGATGAAATTGGAGATTTGGAAAAAGACCTGAAACTTTCAGTAAAGGATTCAGGTATGCCCCCTTTTGTAATGGATGCTGAAAGCCAGAAAAAACTTATTAATGTCTTAAGTTGTTGTCCACACGGTGTAATTGCCTGGTCAAGAGAGATGGATGATCTGGTTGAGACATCAACCAATCTGGCTGCTGTTAAGTTCACAGATAAAAATGCCATTAAAATAATTTCAACACAGAGAAGCTCTGTTGAATCATCAAAATACGATGCAGGAGCAATGGTTGAATCCTGCCTGCGTCTGGCCGGAGCAGAAGTGGTTCATTCTGATGGTTATCCCGGTTGGAAGCCGAATATGACATCAGAAATACTTAATCTGACCCGGAATTCATATGTGAAACTTTTCGGAAAAGAACCATTGGTAAGGGCAATACATGCAGGCCTCGAATGTGGTTTGGTACATGAAAAAAACAAAGGAATCGATATGATATCCTTTGGGCCGACCATAAGGGGAGCCCACACTCCGGAAGAGATGATTGAAATTAAAACAGCTCAGATGTTCTGGGATTTACTTATTGAAGTAGTAATAAATATGCCGGTGAATAAATAACATCTATATACCTGTTTCCTGATCTCTTTTTTCTGATTCCTGCTTTCTGATCTCTCATCAATCATTCATCATACTCGATGAATTCACTTTTGTCTGCACCACATACCGGGCATATATAGTCCGCAGGCAGGTCACTGAAAAGGACCCCTGGTTCAATTCCCCCTGAAGGATCTCCCTGTTCAGGATCGTAGATATATCCACAGACGACACATTTATATTTTTTCATCAATATGGATTTCAGGTTTTTATTTTTCTAACCACATCTATAACGGTACCATCAACCCACTTTATTGCTGCTACGATATCTTCTTCAAACTGAGGTTTCTGAGGTTTACCGCATATTTTTTCAGCCTCATCTTTAAGTTCCCTGATAGTTTTTAATGGAAGTCCACTGTTTTTTACACTATCAATAAGATCCTGACGGAGTGGATTTATGGCTATTCCACGTTCAGTAATTATAACATCAATCAGTTCACCGGGGCCGCAAAGAGTTGTTACTTCATCAACAATTACAGGAATCCTGTCGCGGAACAAAGGAACAGGAAGAATTACATTCCTTGCATGCAGGCAGTTCTGCCACCCCCCGATACCATGAAGCAGATAACCATCCGAGTGAGTAACAACGTTCCCGTTAAAATTCAGATCCACCTCTGTTGCACCAAGTATCATAATATCCATCATGCTGGTGATGTTACCCTTGGAATGATAATTATATGCATTAAATACCGGATATGGAACATGATTGGGGTTTCGCTCAATTGAGCTAACAGAATCCAAATCAAATGCTTGTGCATCAAGTATATATCCCATCTGACCTTCTTCCAGCATTTTTACCATGTACTTTGTGCTCCCTCCAAATCCCAGTTTTGATTTCCAACCTTTCTTCTTTAGTATCTCATGCAGAAACACAGATATTGCCAGAGATGTTCCGCCTGCACCTGCCTGCATCAATACCCCATCTTTCAGAATTCCTGACTTTTCAAGAAATGAGGCTGTTAATTCAGCAATTAAAAGTCTGTCAGGGCTTTTTGTGATCTGTGTTGTTCCCGAAACAATTTTTTCAGGAATACCTATTTTATCAACCACCACCACATAATCGACATAGTTTCCTTCAATTTCCATCGGAAAACACGGGAGATCGATCAGATTGTCAGTCACCACAATAACTTTGTCGGCATACATTGAATCGGTTTTCCCATAACCAATTACTCCACAGGCTGATGTACCTCCTGTCCCTTTTGCATTTCCGAAGGAATCAGCTGAAGGTGCTGCAAGAACCGCGATATCGATCTTTACCTCACCATCCTGAATTGCCTGTACCCTGCCTCCATGTGATCGTAGAACAGCTGTTCCTTTCATTTTTCCCTCAGATACAAATCTTCCAAGCGGCCCGTTCATACTTCCTTCAATCCGGTTTATTGTCCCGTCCGCGAGATATTTAATAACGGGATCATTACATGGAAAAGAAGCTGAGGGTAACCAAACAAGGTCCCTTACACCCATCGAAGAAGCCAGTTCAAATATTTTATTGCTTACCAGATCTCCATCCCTCATATGATGATGAGTGGATATAGTCATACCGTCCTTTAGACCACACTTGCGAAGAGCCTCCTCAAGTGAAGCCACAACCTTGTTTCCATCGTCCGGATAATCAGAACATGATGGAATCGGGGGTCCATATTTTCTGCCTTCAGGCTTATGCTTTCCAACTCCCTTATAAGGGATCACAGGCAGACCGTTTATCTCCAGCGGTACTGTTCTTCCGGCCGCATTTTTAACAGTTTTAATAGCCATATTGAGTTCTTTTGAACTTATTTTTCTTACTCTGTTGGAATTTCATTTAACCAGTTTTCCGGTAAAAGTCCCAGGCGCACCGCCAGGCTTATAGTTTTCTGAGCCCGGCAAACAACGGGTGGGTCTATCATTTTAGATCCCAATGCCACTACCCCAAGTCCGTTAAGTTTTGCATTCTCAAACGCCAGTACTATTTTTTTTGATTTTTCAATTTCAGGTTCACCGGGTGCAAATCCCTGCCTGATAACAGATATCTGCCTTGGATGTATGCAACCCATTCCTTCAAATCCCAGAGCTTTGGAGGCAAGAACATTTTCTTTTAGTGCGTCCATATCGCCAACATCTGAAAAGACTGAATCTATAGGCTGAATGCCGGCTGCTTTTGCTGCAACCACAAGTCTTGTTCTGGCATAAAATGATTCTTTCCCTTCTAAAGTTCGCTGGACACCAAGGTCAGCAGTGTAATCTTCGAGTCCGATGGCTACAGCTACAACATTTTCAGACGACCGGGCAATCTCAAAAGCGTTTTCAATTCCCAGGGCACTTTCAATAATTGGCATCAGAAATACTGTATTAGCAATGTTGTATTCACTTTTAACAGAGTCTATTTCCTTTGCAATAAGTTTTACATAATCAGAGCTTTCACATTTTGGGATAAGAATAAGATTCACATTTTGCGGGATTATATAATGGAGATCTTTCAAACCTCTTTCCCCCTGGTTTATCCTGACCATCCGCTCTGCACCGTAAAAATTTATCTGCCTCAAGGCATTCCTGACCAGGATTCTTGCTTCATCTTTTTTTTCTGGGGCAACTGAATCTTCAAGATCAAGTATTATTCCATCAGCTAAATGCAGGCCTGCATTTATCATTAATCCCGGATTATTACCTGGCAGGTATAATCTTGAAAAACGGAACCTGTCACGGGAGGTGGAATAAGAATTTTCGCTAATGAAGTCAGGAAGGTATTCGAGATTTGTATTGATAATTTGTTTAACTGCAGACTCCATCCGGGCAGCAATTACGAATGGCAGTGCTCCTGAATCAATGATCCTGACAAAAGCATTGTTAATCCCAAAAAAATTAAGAACCGCCACAATAAGTTTCTTTATAGACTCTCCATAAAGTGACTTTACCCTGGAATTCAGGTCTATAGTTATTCCATTGTCTGATTTAAGTTCCAAAGTAATTTCGCAATCGGATCTGACCTTTGGACCAGAATTACCTGAAACAGCTATAGATTTTTTCATTTTGGCCTTTGGTTGGTTACCAGGTTACAAACCTACAGATTTTTTTAAATATGAACCATACAAGGTAATGAATAGACTCAGTTCATTTCCATTACCACTTCATCCTGAAGAACAGACTGACCCGCTGCAATTTTAATTGTTTCGATTACACCGTCTCTTTCAGCTTTAATTTCATTCTCCATTTTCATGGCTTCAAGGCTAAAAAGTTTCTGATTCTTTTTAACTTCTTCACCTTTGCTTACAAATATATTAACTATAATTCCCGGAAGTGGCGATTTAATCTCAGTTTTAACTCCACCTGTCTTTCTCTCGATATCTGTAGAAGCTTCTTTTATGTGCGATCGGACAATTACAGGAGTTTTTACCTGCTTTATTTCGCGATGCATTTCAACGATGAATTGTTTCCCGTTGACCTCCAGCCTGGCAGTATTTCCTTCAACAGACTGTATATCAACATCATATTTGACACCGTTTATAGAGAAGCTGTAATTTTTCATTTCAAGCATATTTATCTAAAATTTCGCATATTGTAAATCTTTGAACTCCAGGGGGAATATGTCTTCGAAACCCTCTGGATAGTAATTACATTGCTCTCCTGGTCATGCATCTCATTGAAATGTAAATACAGTGCCATTGCGATAGCCGCGTTTATATCTCCATCTGATTCCGCAAGAGCTGTCTTTTCAGGGGTTTTTATTTCACTCACCTCATTTTGTTTTCTCTTTTCGGTATGCAAAGCAGGAACTTTAGTCCGGAATAGTTTATAAAGCAAAAAGAGGAGTGTAAAAATTATTACCTGCAAAACCAGAACAAAAATAATAGTTGGTTTATGGATTGATGAAAGATCAAAAAAATTTAACATATTCAGGTACATAATACTTTATTATAAAGGTATGTTCGAATGTTTCTTCATTGGACCAGGATCTTTTTTTGTGGCGACAGTGCGAAGTGCCCTGATAATCCTGAACCTTGTATTCCTTGGTTCGATAATATCATCGATATAACCATACCGGGCTGCCTCGTAGGGATTAGCAAACTTATCACGGTATTCCTTTTCCTTTTCTGCAATGTAGTTTGCCTTTTTAACAGGATCCTTAATTTCACTAATGTCTTTACCGTCAAGAATCTCAACAGCGCCCGATGGTCCCATTACAGCTATCTCTGCCGAAGGCCATGCATAATTAATATCACCCCTTAACTGTTTTGAGGACATAACACAATGCGCGCCACCATACGATTTTCTTAATGTAACCGTAATTTTTGGTACTGAAGCTTCACCGTAAGCAAACATAAGCTTTGCACCATGAACGATAATCCCTCCATATTCCTGTCCGCTGCCGGGAAGGAAACCAGGAACATCAACCAGTGTGACAATTGGTATATTAAATGCATCGCAAAATCTGATAAACCTTGCAGCTTTCCTTGAGGCATCAATATCAAGTACACCTGCCAGAAAATTGGGTTGATTGCCAACTATTCCTACAGGCATTCCTCCCATCCTTGCGAATCCGATAACGATATTCCTTGCATAAACAGCATGAATCTCCATAAATTCGCCATCATCAACTAAATGATAGATAACATCTTTTATATCATAGGGCTGATTGGAATTTTCCGGAATAATGCTGTTTAATTCATCAGCCTGCCGTTCAATAGGATCATTACATTCGACCAGGGGAGGCTCTTCAAGATTATTCTGAGGCAGGTAGCTTAACAGTTTCCTGATAAGCAGGAGACCTTCCTCTTCATCGTCAGCAATAAAATGAGCTACACCCGACTTAGTTCCATGAACCTGTGAGCCACCAAGGTTTTCTGTAGATATATCTTCACCTGTTACTGTTTTTGTGACTTTTGGTCCGGTTACAAACATATAACTGCTTCTCGCGCTCATAACAATAAAATCAGTGAGGGCGGGAGAATATACAGCTCCTCCTGCACATGGTCCAAAGATTGCCGATATCTGTGGAATAACACCTGATGCCAGTATATTTCGCTCAAAGATCTCTGCATAACCTGCCAGGCTTCTGACACCTTCCTGAATTCTTGCGCCTCCACTATCATTTATCCCTATTACAGGAGCACCCACCTTCATTGCCTGATCCATTACTTTGCAGATTTTGAGAGCAAATGTCTCTGACAATGAGCCTCCGAATATTGTGAAGTCCTGCGCAAAAACATATACTACTCTCCCATCTATTGTTCCATGACCGGTTACAACCCCATCAGAAAGGTACTTTTTGTCTCCAAGTCCAAAGTCTTCAGTTCTGTGAGTCACAAACATATCAAACTCTTCAAAGCTGCCTTCATCAAGGAGGATTTCAATCCTTTCCCTGGCAGTCATTTTCCCTTTTGCATGCTGATCCTCTATTCTCTTTTTTCCACCGCCCTCCCGGGCTTTTTCACGAAGATCAATAAGCTGTTTAACTTTTTCCTGGCTTTTCATTTATAAAATTTTCAGAATTAACCTTTTTTGTTTTCGCAAAGCTCAATCAATACACCGGAGGTTGATTTAGGATGAAGAAAAGCAATATCAAGTCCTTCCGCTCCTTTTCTTGGTTTGCAATCAATAAGTCTCACTCCCATTTCAGTTGCATGCTCCAACTGATCTTCTATATTTTCCACTGAAAATGCAATGTGATGTATCCCTTCACCTTTTTTCTCTATGAATTTACCAACAGGACCTTCAGGGTCAGTAGATTCCAGTAGTTCAATCTTTGTCTGACCTACTTTAAAGAAGGCTGTTCTGACTTTCTGATCAGCAACCTCTTCAATGTTATAACACTTCAGCCCTAATACGTTTTCATAAAAACTTATTGCTGTTTCAAGGTTTGTTACTGCTATCCCGATATGTTCAATGTGTGAGGGTTTCATAAATTTAGAATTTATACAACAAAATTAGCTTATTGTCAGAATAAGGAACAGACAATTATCATGTTTTCAGAATTTATTTATCCTGAATAATAAATACTTGCAAGTGTTTTCTAGAATGGGAATTCGACTGGTGTTTTCATGTCTGACTTCACATTAAGCGGCTTTTTGGCAGCAACGTGAATAGCATTCCCATCAACAAATATTGCTTTATACGGTTTGGTAGGACATGCAAATTCGCAATGTCCGCAGCCTATACAGATATCCTCAGTAACCTCCGGAATTACAAGATTTCTTTCATACGCGATCATATGAACTGCTTTTGTCGGGCAGCTTTCCGAGCATGCTCCGCAGGCAGTTTTTTCAGTTTTTACTATACAGTTATCCTTTATAAATTTTGCTTTACCTAACTGGGTAAGCTGTTTAGCCTCCAGCAACAGAGGATGAAGAGCACTGGTAGGGCAAATCTCTGTACAAACAGTGCATTTATAAGTACAGAAACTCTTATGGTAATCCATTACCGGTTGCATCATACCGGTGATCCCATACTGTTTAAATGAAGGTATCAATACTCCATTCGGGCAGGCGTTTATGCATAATGAACAGGCAATACAATCTTTATTAAAATCTGCTATTGATACTCCGCCCGGAGGACATACCGGTAGTGTTCTGTTTTCTTTTACAGTTGAGTCTTTTTTTGGTTTCGGAACCGCTTTTTCCTGGGCGTTTGATATCCGTGACATCCCCAACAGAAAGAGAATTGATCCTACAATAATTTTACGCTTACTTTCATCAGTCTCATGAACCTTCTTTTTTAGTTTCACAAATCCGTATGAAATGGCTTTATCCTGACAGGTATTAATACAATCGAAACAGTCGACACATCTGGTAACATCAACTTTGTGATTAAGGAAGTCGATGCAGGAAGATTTACATTTAAGGGCACATCTGCCGCATCTTGTACATTTAGATTCATCAAAATTAATCCTTAGGATTGAAATCTTTGAAATCAGGCCCAGTAATGTCCCGACAGGACAGAACGTATTACAATAAAGACGTCCTTTTGTAAATGACAGGATACCAACAAGAAGGAAGAAAGCAGCTGGTATAGAGTAGACAACAAGAGGAAATGGCTTAACAGGAATATTACTAAGAGTATAGATATCATATTTGCCGAGTATGCCGGCAAGCACATTATTAATCATTATCACAACAGGTTTCGCAAAATAGGTCATAAACCTGCCAAAAATACTATACGGATCAAGCAGGGTAATCATATAGATGCCCCAGATCATTGTAACAACCAGAGTAATGGCCAGAAAAGAATATCTAAATATTGTATACGGCTTTTTAAAACCAAACCTTCTGAATCTCTTTTTGAAACGCCCGCCAATCCTGCTGAATATATCCTGCCCTATTCCAAGAGGACATAAAAAAGAACAATATGTCCGACCTGTAAATAACGTAAGTACCAAAACAATCAGGAAACCGCCTGCAGCTATAGTGCCCAGATCATAAAACTTTATAGCAGAAGGAATGAATTGCAGATATAACAGAATATTAATATACCTTGTTGGGATAAGGTATTTAAAATCAACAAATAAAAGGAAAAAACAGAGAAATAGAAGTACAGAGAAAATTATACGGATTGTTTTTAGTGCATGCGACCTCATCAGGAATTACATTTTAATTCTTTTAATATTCAGGGAATCAAGGTTCATATTCCCCAACCCCATTTTATGTGCGATCGGAATATATTCAATAGTTTCAACAGGAATCTTTAGCATTTTGGCAGCAGCAGCATCACCGGCTACCCAGTCAGTTGTCAGTATCTGTGATTTCATTAATACAATATCTTCTTTTGAAACTCCCTGTGGACCATGTTTAACCATTACATTGTAACAATCTATGACATTAAGTGCCGGTTTCTTTTCATACAATGCATAATCGGCAATACACTGGTTCAGGTTATTAGAATGCCAGTATTCTCTGTCCCAGACAAGACCCATAGAATTCTTCAGACAACAAGTCATTTTGGTTGAACTATGGTCTTTAAGAACAGGAACATTAATAAAAACATCTGTTTCCAAAAGAAGCTGGTGAACCTTTGCTTTCTGAAGTTTTACACCGCCCGGAATGCTAATTTCGTGGTAATAGCTCTCAGAGTTACCTGGTACTACCTTTGCTCCGGCGCTTTTTGCAGCTTTCTCTATTCCGGAATTTTTATAACAGTTAACCCAGTTATCGCAGGTATGGTCATAGACATATACTTCCTTTGCTCCTGCTTTGAAGCAGTGTTCAATAATCCTTTTTACAAGCAGCGGATTTGTATTAGCTGCAAGTTCCGGTATTACATCCCATCCTATATTAGGCTTGATCAGTACTTTTTGGCCTTTCTGAATAAAAGTTCCCATTCCCCCCAGTTCCTGTATTGCAAGGTCGAACATTGCATCAGGATTTCCACCCATAACAGCGACCATATCATATTTCGCACCCGGAGGTGTTGATGCCCACAGCTTGCTATATCCTCCCAGACTTAATGCTGCCCCAGCTGCCAACCCTGCACCTACTGATGTTTTGAAAAAATCTCGTCTTTTCATATTTAGTATGAATTTATTATTTCAATTGAATCGGTTATAAGCGCCGAAAAATACAATTTTTTTTTATTATTCCGTAAAGATTGTAAGTAGTATATTCGCAACATGATTTTTGATATTGTGCTTTTAAAACGAAGGGTTTAACATTCTGCTAATTTAGTTGTTGATATTTATATGTAATATAATCTTTTCTGTAACATGAAAATTATCTCATATGATTGTTTCTCTGGTATCAGCGGAGACATGAATCTTGGAGCTATGATCGATCTGGGTATTGACAAAGGATATCTGATAACCGAACTCAACAAACTCAACCTTGAAGGCTGGGAGCTTGTTGTACAGAAAGACCAGCGACATGGTATAACAGGTACAAAAGTTACGGTAAAACAGACCAGGCATGAACATGCTCACAGACATTTATCGGATATAGAGAAGATTATAAATGATTCGGCACTTGAGCAGTCAGTTAAAGAATTAAGCCTCAAGATATTCATGAAGATTGCAGTTGCAGAGTCAACTGTACATGGAATTTCAATAGATCATGTCCATTTTCATGAGGTTGGAGCTGTTGATTCAATAATTGATATTGTTGGGGCTGCCATCTGTTTTAATGCTTTAAAGGTCGACGGAGTTCATGTGTCGACCATTGAACTGGGAAGTGGTTTCGTTAATTGCGATCATGGAAAACTTCCGGTGCCTGCCCCTGCTACATCAGAGATCATTAAAGGTCTTCCTGTAAAAACAGGAGGTGTGGGTTTTGAAGCTACAACACCAACAGGGGCAGCAATTCTGTCCGCTCTTGTAACTGATTCAGCCCCGGATCTGCCTTTGAAAATTGAGAAAACTGCTTACGGGGTCGGACAAAAAGAGAATCCTGATGTTCCAAATCTGTTAAGAGTGTTCCTTGGTGAAATTGTATCCAAACCTGAGACCGGCCATAACGCTCTGCAACTTGAATGTAACATTGATGATATGAACCCTGAGTTTTTTGAGTTTATATCCGAAAGGCTCTTTAAAGCCGGGGCATCAGATGTGTTTTTATCAAATATAATAATGAAAAAAAGCAGACCTGGAATTGTTTTAAATGTAATCTGCGAAACAGGATCAGCAGAATCATTAAAGGGAATAATTTTTACTGAATCCAGTTCATTGGGTATCAGGTCATTCATTTTTAATAAAGATACTCTTACAAGAAAGTTTGAATCAATTCCGACTATATATGGGGATGTAAAGGTTAAACGATCATACTATCAGGAAAAAGAAGTTTCATGTAAACCGGAATATGATGATTGTAAGAGGATTGCTGAGGAAAAGAGTATTCCTCTCAAGGAGGTGTACAATAATATTATGGCAGTTTTAGTTAAGAAGGAAGAGGCGTGAGGCAAAAGGTTGCAATAACTATCAGAACACCATATATCCCGGCACGTGAAATTGAGGAGGCCATAGTCCTGACAGGGAACATATTAAAGCCAGTCTGAAAAAAATAGGATTCAGATATGTATCTTTGGACCTTGAAGGATACAGAACAGGAAGCTCAAACCCTGAAAATAAAGTGTTATGAATATCAATGAAGTTGAAAAACTGCTTAAGAATGTAAAAAACGGAAAAACAACCATCGAAGAAGCTCTGAAGGTACTGAAGGATTTTCCATATACTGATCTGGGTTTTGCCAGAATTGATCATCATCGTGAAATGCGGACAGGTTACCCTGAAATCATTTATTGTGCCGGCAAATCAGTTGATCAGGTGAAAGAAATAGTCAGAGTGATGTCGGAGCGGGAGAATAATGTAATCGGTACAAGGGCTAACCAGGAAATGTTTGACGCGGTAAAAAGCATTCTGCCTGCCGCCATTTATTACCCTATAGCCAGGATAATATCGGTTCAGAAGAAAAAACCCGCTTCACCCAAAACAAGTATTGCAGTTATAACAGCAGGCACATCAGATATTCCAATAGCAGAAGAAGCAGCTATAACTGCAGAGCTTCTCGGAAATAAAGTATTAAGAATTTATGATGCCGGGGTTGCCGGTATTCACAGGCTTGTTGATAAGCTTCCTGAAATCAGAAGTTGCAGAGTTATAGTAGTAATAGCCGGTATGGAGGGCGCCCTGGCCAGTGTTGTCGGCGGACTTGTTGACAAACCTGTTATTGCCGTACCTACCAGTGTTGGCTATGGTGCCAATTTCGGAGGCATCTCAGCTCTGCTTGCGATGCTTACAAGCTGTTCAACAGGTGTTACGGTTGTGAATATCGATAATGGATTCGGAGCAGGGTTCTCTGCAAGTATGATTAATAATATGAAGTGACATTTTTGCAATGGCAGGGAAAATACTGATTTCAACAGCATACTTACCCCCGGTTGATTACTTCTCATCCATTTCAGAAGCAGATGAAATATTCATTGAAAAAGAAGAGAATTACCTGAAACAGACCTACCGGAACAGATGTTATATACTTTCTGCACATGGACCCCAGCTGCTTTCGGTACCGGTTTACCTGGGCAGTCTTCATAAAACTCCAATAAAGGAAATAAGAATCGATTATTCCAAAAGATGGCAACAGGTACATTTAAGAGCAATGACTGCGTCATATAGTTCATCGCCATACTTTGAATTCTACTTTGAAAATATTGAAAAGATAATTTCTGAAAATCATGAGTTCCTTCTTGATCTTAATAAAGCTCTCATAGATTCAGTCGTTAAAATACTCAGATTAGAAAAGATAATTTCTTATACTACTCATTTTGAGACTCCCGGCGTAAATCCAAATGACTTCAGATATAAAGTCACTCCAAAAAAAGAGTCTTCCTTCCAGGTAAATAAGTACATCCAGGTATTTAACAATGACAGTGGTTTTGTTCCTAATCTCAGCATTGTTGATCTGATATTTAATCTGGGACCGGAATCAAGGAACTATCTCTAAACAGTGTAACTCCCTGATCCCGATAGCTACCGGAACCAGCGTAACTCTGTAGTTAAAAGATAATGAAGAAATTACTATAGAAAAAGGTGGCTATCTTAAATAAGACAGCCACCTCCAAAGGAAGTCATCAAAAAGTATTAATACCCAAATTTATAACCTAAGGTTACTGTGAACATGTTTTTTAAAGTATTTAAATTTGCTACAGCTGGATCGAAGCTGCTGTCAAGGGCATAGAGAAAATATTTCTCGGTATACTTGTAATTAGTAAATGCAAAGTCTATCGAAACTCTTTGTTCACGAAATCCAGCCCCAAATGATACTGTCCGGTAGTCAAGGTTTGAATTATCTTCACCCGGTTTAAATGCTTTGCCATAATAACCATAACCGGTTCTGAGATATAATTTGTTCAGTCTGAGTTCACCCCCAAGACGGATATTGCCAGCCGACTTGAGGCTGTTTTTAATATTCATGTTCTTTTCGCTATAATCATACCCGTCACCTGTCTGTTTAAAACGAGCAGTACTATAATCAACATACTCATAATCAACGCTGATAAGGCCAATCTTCTTGATCTGTACAGCAACTCCGGCCAATGCTCTGAAAGGAGTGGCAAGGGCGTATTGAAATCTCATAGGATTGTTGGAATATTCATAATGACCACCATCAGTAAAGTTCGATGTGAGATTCTCATAGAAATACTCATTTATACGATACCATGTAGGTGAATGAAATGCAAGACCAATACGTACAGTCTCAACCGGTTTGATTATTGCTCCAACCTTAAGAGAATACCCTGTTCCTGAATCTTCAAAATGGTCAGTATAGGTAAAGTTCTTTATTGCTGAAGGCAGATTCAGATCAGTTGATTCGAGGTGCTCGAAATGGCTGGTATACCGAAGCTTGCTTATACCAAGCGTAGCTCCGAAAAATATCTTATTCGAATAATTTCCACCTATTGAAATTGCATGTTCTCCGACATATCCCTCGTTTGATATTATTCTTCTGACGTTTTGCCCATATACTGAAGGTGTATTGTCGCCATAATTTGAGAAAACTGTTCCATAATGATTACTTGAGCCCGAAAGTGTATCAATTATAAATGATCTGTTAGCAATAAAGCCTACAGGAACTTCTTTGGCAAGTTCATCCTTACGCCAGCCGTCGCTTATTCCTGCCCAGTAATCTGCCATTGAACTTGAATTATTATTCCCATGTATAATTACACTCTGGTTCAGATTATTGGTTTTGTTGAATGAATAACCAATATTCAGTGTAATTAGGCCGGACTGTTTGTCGTTTGATATCAGGTTGCTTACAAACCCTATCTGGTTAAGGTTAAAATTATACAGATAATCTGAACTTGTACCATTGAATCCTGCGGATGTCCTGATATTGAAAAGCTGTGGAGTTATTGTAAATTCAGACGATCTGAAAACTCCCAGCCCTGCAGGGTTTTGACTTAAGGATGATATGTCTCCACCGAGAGCGGTGAATGCGCCACCCATTGACATAAACCTGGCTGTTCCTCCATAAAATATCTGTGAATACCTCAGAGCATCATCAACGTTCTGGGCAAAAACCCCGGCAGACACAGATAAAACCGCTAATATTATTAAACTTATTCTTTTCATTTTATTTTATTTTATAAAATCTACCCTGCACTCATGAATTCAGAATGGAATATTGTAATAAATCAATATTGGTATTGTCTATCTCCTGCCGCCCGATGAAGAACCTCCTGATGAAGAACCACCTCCGGAAGAACTTCCTGAAGAACTTCCTGAAGATCTGGAGGAAGAACCTGATGAGTTTGAACCTCCCGAAGAAGAACCTGAAGATCCGCTGTTATAAGATCTGCTGCTTCCTGAAGACTGATATGAACCTGATGAGTTACTTGATCCTACATTGCTTCTTGAGGGTACTGAATAGCTTCCTGAGCTTCTGTTTGAACTGGATCTGCTTGCACCGGATGGGGCATAATAGCTGTTAGAGCCCGCCCGGTTTACATTTGCCGGAGCATTATATCCTGAAGGTGAATCTGTCCTTCTTTGTCCTGAACTACTATTTGAATTACTTCTTGTGCTATTAGATGGATTCTGGTAAGTTCCCTGATTTGAAGGGGTTCTTACATTACCTGAATTACTATTTGCTCTGCTGCTATTAATTGCGCCACCATTCCTGCTATAACCGGGATTGGCGGTTCCTGATGATCTGCTATTGTTATATGATGGTCTGGTGCTCATACGCGGACTACTATAACTGGGGGTATAAGTTCTGTTGGCATTATTATATTCAGATCTTACGTTTGCAGCGTTTCTCTGGGTGGAAGATGAATTTGAACGGACTGTCCCTGAATTGGTCTGATTCTGAGCTGCCCTTCTATTTACCTGGGTACCTGCCTGTTGCGAATTAACCGCGGAAGAATTGGATCTTCTCTGATCAGATGCAATAGCCTGATTACCTGTGGATAATCTCCTTCCAACACCTGAGTTTGAACCAGATGAAGCATATGAACCTCTTCTTGAGGAAGCAAGGCCACCGGAGTTAGAATTCCACTTTGAAGAAAGTGAACTTGGCCTTTCTCTTCTGCCATATGATGCATAGTGATTACCTTCATTATGAAGATAAGAACTGCCATAGTAATATGGAGAAAACATTGAGCCATAGCCACCATAATACCCTCCATAATAACCACCATATCCATAACCACCATATCCATAACCACCATATCCATAACCAAAACCATAATCATAATAATGGTTCCAGGAATATGGATCCATACCGAAACCGCCACCATAATTATAAGGGTAGCCCCCGTAACCAAAACCATCATATCCGGAATATGGATAGCCAGAGCTAAAATAGAAAGGATCTCTCCAGTAAGGATCAAAATAATTCCCGTAAAAGTTCCTTAACCTCCCGGTATATGAGTAATTGTTATAATAATCATATCCTCCTCCATTATTATCATAGTTATTATTATCAATAACCTGATTATTATAATCAACCGCATTGGAATAATCGTCAGAAACTAAAGTATCTGCAGCATATTTATTATCATAATAATCCCCGGGCTTTAAATTACCTTTAGAAATCTGATCATCAACTGATGGCCTGACTTTCACAATTGGCTTATCAGTAGACTGATAGTAAAGGTCATCATATTCTGCACCCGTATAAAGACTTGATGTACACGATCCAAGGCTCAGGAGTGCAAGGACTAAGATGTAAGATAAAGTTTTCATTTTATTTTCCCCCTATAGTTTTCTTTTTAACACGCAAATACTGTACCAAAGAAACAAATTCCCAACCTTACTTTTTAGTATTTACAAAATTTAACATTCATAAATACACTAATCTGATGAAAAAAGCCTCTTTGTGAGGCTCTACTGTGAGTAATTTTGCTTTCATGATGAACCTACCTTCCTTTTTTGAATAATAACTGAACTTTTTATTTATTTTTACGAAATCTATTTTCTTAAAATTAATTAAACAAATACCATACCAAATATAATGGCGAAGTTTTTAACTAACAAGGAAGAGAATTATTCTCAATGGTATAACGACTTGGTTATCAAAGCAGATCTTGCAGAGAATTCAGCGGTTCGGGGATGTATGATTATAAAACCTTACGGCTATGCAATCTGGGAAAAGATACAGGCTGAACTTGACAGACTTTTTAAAGCAACAGGGCATGTTAACGCATATTTCCCATTATTTATTCCAAAGTCTTTCTTCAGCAAAGAGGCAGCACATGTTGCAGGATTTGCAAAAGAGTGTGCTGTTGTAACTCATTATCGTCTTAAAAATGATGAAAACGGGAATGGAATTGTGGTTGATCCGACAGCAAAACTTGAGGAGGAGCTGATAATCCGTCCGACTTCAGAAACAATAATCTGGCATTCGTACAAAAACTGGATTCATTCGTACAGGGACCTTCCAATCCTTATTAATCAATGGGCAAATGTTGTAAGATGGGAAATGCGTACAAGACTATTCCTCAGAACCACAGAATTCCTGTGGCAGGAGGGTCACACTGCCCATGCTACCCGCGAAGAAGCTGTTGAAGAAACTGAAAAGATGATAAACGTTTATGCAAGTTTTGCCGAGAACTCTATGGCTCTACCGGTAATAAAGGGATATAAAAGTGAAAATGAGCGATTTGCAGGCGCAATCGACACTTACGCAATTGAAGCCCTTATGCAGGACGGAAAGGCTTTGCAGGCAGGTACAAGTCATTTCCTGGGACAAAATTTTGCCAAAGCTTTTGATGTTCAGTTTACTGATAAAACAGGGAAGCTTGATTACGTATGGGCTACTTCCTGGGGGGTGTCAACCAGATTAATGGGTGCAATTATTATGGGTCATGGTGATAACAACGGACTTGTTTTACCTCCGAAGCTGGCGCCAATCCAGGTTGTGATAATCCCTATATATAAAAATACAGAGCAATTGTCAGTTCTGTCGGAAACTGCAAATAAAATCAAAGCTGACCTTGAGGCGAAAGGTATTTCAGTGAAGTATGATGACAGGGATAATAACAAACCAGGATGGAAATTTGCTGATTATGAGCTGAAAGGGGTACCAGTTCGTCTGGCAATCGGTCCACGCGACCTTGAAAACAAAACTATTGAAGTTGCCAGACGCGACACTCTTACAAAGGAGACTATACCGATAGATAAGATAAATGAGTTTATACCAAAACTTCTTGATGATATTCAAACTAATATTTACAATAAAGCTTTGAATTTCAGAAAAGAAAACACCTTCTTTGTCAACACCTGGGCTGATTTTCTAAAAACTCTTGATAATCCGGGAGGTTTTATAATGGCTCACTGGGATGGAACAATCGAGACCGAGGAAAAGATAAAAGAGGAATCAAAAGCCACAATACGGTGTATTCCTTTTGACAGTCCTGATGAAGAAGGGAAATGCATCTATTCAGGGAAACCTTCGAAGAGACGGGTTCTCTTTGCCAGGTCATATTAACAATTTAGTTGTATTAATACCAATATTGTCACAATTTACTAATTTAGTTGTCTTAACAATTACTAATCATGGTTGATCAGAATGACAAAAAACTGGCAATAATCGGAACTCTGAAAGAAAAATCCATTCTTAAACAGAAGGTATTTGATAATACACTTGAAGCCTTCTGTAATGTTAAGGATGTCCTCAAAAATTTATGCAAAGAGGTTAATTCAAATTTAGTTGGTATTGATTCCAGAATAAGACTGGAATATACAGACAGAAGCAATTTTGATGCCCAGATAAAAGTAGCCGGCGATATACTGCTATTCAGCATGCACTCCAACATCTTTCAGTTCGACAGGGAACATCCCGCCTGGAAAACTGCCTATATTCAAAAGAACAAGTTCAATGCATATTCCGGAATTATCAATATTTATAACTTTCTGGCCGACTCATTTAAATATTCCCGTCAGGATGATCTGGGGTATCTGATAGCGAGGATCTTCATTAACCATCAGAAACAGTATTTCGTTGAAGGAAAAAGACAAATGGGAATGTTGTTTACAAATTATGGAAATGAAGAAATATCCAAACAATCATTACAGGTAATAATCTCTACAGCAATTCAATATGCACTGGAATTTGATCTTCTTGTACCGCCATATGACGCGGTAAAAATCGCTACCGTTGGTCAGGCTGAAGCAAAAATTCAGCATTCCAGGGTGATGACAGGGAAACGTCTGGGATTTCAGTTTAATTCCGATGATGTACTTATAAGCAATCCTCAAGAAACCTGATGCACATATTTCGAGTACACTACACCAGATCTTTTAGTCCTCTGCTATTTACGGCACTCCTGCTATTTTGTAACCGTGTTAATTCCCAAAATCATTCTAAAAACGACTCTATAAAGAAAGTTTTACCAGGGTCTTTTATTCCGAATAAGAATATTGGAGCAATACTTTTAAGTGATACTCTTTTTAATCTTCAATTATCCCATATACAGCCAGGTATAATCGCAACAGATAAAAATCTGGTCTTCTACGATTCTTTAAAGGCCAGGGCTTCTAAGAAAATACTTATGAAGAAGCTCTACGACTTTGTAATTGTCAGGCACGATACAAGCATCAAAAAACCGATCACTGGTTCGGGAGAAATAAGCTATATGAACTTTTCAGGAATGAAGATCCTGAGAATAGAAATTAAAAGATTGGATGTTTTTGGAGCAAACGTTAATAATCCGGCTTTAAATAACCCCAGTAAAATTGAAAACTTATTTAATAATACCCACGTTAATACTAATGAAAATATTATCAGAAAGAATCTTCTGTTTTCAGTGGGTGATACGATATCTCCTTTAACACTCAGCGATAATGAGAGGATATTAAGACAACTCTCATTTATTGATGATGCAAGGATTATTGTTGTGCCGGAGCCTGATGGCGGGGCAGATATTATAGTCCTTACAAAGGATGTATATTCATTAGGTGGTTCGTATAATTACGGGGGTCTTAAAAAAGGATCCGTTGAGATTTTTGAAAAGAATATTCTCGGAATAGGTCATGAAATTGGAATTGAGATGCCTTTTGACAGCAGGAAAGTTAATTCACCCGGATTTGGTGCTCATTACCTTGTTGATAATATTGCCAAATCGTTCATTAACCTGAATATCTATTATCGAAACGGCCTGGGTGAAAGAACATATGGCTTCAATCTGAGCCGCAAACTTGTGAGCTCAACAACAAAATATGCAGGTGGAATTTCTGTAAAACAAATGTATACTTCAATTGACCTGGATACTCTTCCTGTTCCGGAACCTTTAAAATATAATTTGCAGGACTACTGGATAGCAAGGTCCTTTCTTCTGAACAGGGAGACGGTAACAAGAATCATTATTGGAGCCAGGTACTTAAATAATAACGTGTTTGCCAAGCCAATAATTCTGGCTGATTCTTATTATAACCTACAGAAATACAGAATATTACTTGGGTCAGCCGCCCTTTCCATACAAAAATATTATAAGACAAACCTGATTTACAGCTATGGGCGTACCGAAGATATTCCATATGGAGCATTATTCAAAGTGACTGTGGGTAAAGAGGTTAATGAATTCAAAAATCGTTCTTACCTCGGGACTGAAATTTCATTAGGTAAATCAATTAACCGGGTTGGCTATTTATACACTTCAGCCGGATTTGCAACTTTTTTTAACAATCAGCGTACAGAACAAGGAATCCTCTCAATACGAATGAAATATTTCTCAAATCTTATAACCCTGGGAAAGAACAGAATAAGGAATTTCATAGCATTTGAATATACGCGTGGATTTGACAGGAACAGAGATGAGCATCTTATCTACTATAACGAAAATGGTTTCTCCGGTTTTAGAAATGACTCTGTTAACGGTACTCGCAGATTATGTCTAAGCCTGGAATCTGTACTATTCAGTCCGGTAAATTTGTATGGTTTCAGATTCGCATTTTTCGGATTCGCCGACTTCTCTTCTCTCAACGGACCAAACCAGGTTTATGAAAAAGGGACTTCACTCTCCGGAATTGGAATGGGGATCAGGATCAGAAACGACAACCTGGTATTAAACACCTTCCAGCTAAGGTTAGGATTCTTTCCCAATCCACCGCGATATTCAAGGATTAACTATGTAACTTTCTCCGGAGAACAACTTCTGAGACCAAATAACTTTGATTCAGGACCGCCTTCCATTATTCCTTACCGGTAATGAACAATCGGAAGAAATCTTTGTCATATCCTTAAGGTATAATGTAACATCGCGTATAAATTAATAATTAATATATATTTGGATTATGTCAGTATTAGTTGGAAAAAAGGCTCCCTCATTTTCTGCAGTTGCAGTTATAAATGGTGGTGAAATTGTGGAAGGATTCTCGCTTGAGAAATACCTTGGGAAAAAGTATGTAGTATTTTTCTTTTATCCTGCAGATTTTACTTTTGTTTGTCCTACTGAACTACTTGCTTTTCAGGAACGAATTAAAGAATTTGAGGAAAGAAATGTTATAGTAGTTGGCTGTTCAGTTGATTCACAGCATTCTCATTGGAAATGGCTGCAGACTGAACTAAATCAGGGAGGCATAAAGAGTGTAAAATATACTCTTGTTTCTGATCTCTCGAAGACAATATCGGAGAATTATGATGTTCTGGCCGGAAATTATGAGTATTCCGAAGAGGGGGATGTTATGTTTAAAGGTACCCCAATGGCTTACAGAGGGTTGTTTCTTATCGATAAAGAAGGCATTGTAAGACATCAGGTTGTCAATGACATGCCACTTGGAAGAAGTGTTTCCGAAACACTCAGAATGGTTGATGCCCTGCAGTTCTTTGAAGAAAACGGAGAGGTCTGTCCGGCCGACTGGCACAAAGGAGATAAAGCTATGAAAGCAACTCAGGAGGGTGTGGCAAAATATTTGTCAAAAAAATAATATTACTTAATATTTTCATACAAAGGTATCCACCGAAAGGATACCTTTTATTATTTTTGCACATCTATATCATTGAATATGTTTATTGATTTCAAAAAATTTATTGCTGAAAACAACGTAATAAACCCCAACGATAGAATTCTGCTTGCAGTAAGCGGTGGCATTGATTCAATGGTAATGGCCCATCTCTTTCTTAAGTTGGGTTATGAAACAGGAATACTTCACTGCAATTTCTCATTGCGGGGTAAGGAATCCGATAAGGATGAGAAACTGGTGCACGAATTTGCTGATGAAAATAATTTAACTTTCTTTTCCACCCGTTTTGAAACTAAGGTTTATGCCAGAACTAACGGGATTTCCATTGAGATGGCAGCCAGGGATTTAAGATATGCCTGGTTTGAAGAAATCAGGAAAGAGAACAATTACGATTTAATTGCTGTTGCACATAACCTTAATGATAATATTGAAACCCTGATAATTAACCTTACGAGAGGAACAGGACTGGCAGGGTTATCAGGAATGAAAATTGTAAGTAACAGGATCATACGACCATTGCTATTCGCATCACGGCAGGATATTATAACTTATTGTAATCAAAATAGTATCAGATACCGGGAAGACAAATCAAATGCGGATACAAAGTTTGTAAGGAACAAAATCAGACATCTTATACTTCCGGTTCTTAAAGAAATCAACCCGTCCATTGAAACAACGCTTAACGACACTGCTGAAAGGTTTATTGGGATAAATGAGATAGTATCAGAATATATTACCAGGTTAAGAGACAATATAACTGAGCATAAGGGTGAAATTATAGTATTTAATATCAGCCCTTTAAAAACTCATCTGCATAACAAAGCTATCCTTTTTGAGCTTTTTAAACCATTTGGTATTGCTAATTCCCAGCTTAATGATCTGCTGAAAGTTATTAACGGAAAAACAGGCGGTCAGCTATTTACCAATTCTCACAGGATTATAAAAAACAGGCTGGAGCTAATCGTATCGCATGAAGAAATCAGAACTGATGTTTCTTTCATCGTCAAAGATGTGGCAGAATTTAAAAAGGTTCCAGGGATTCAGAAAGCCGGATATGTACAGGTATCAGATATCTACGAAATTCCTTCAGATCCCGCGATCGCCAGCATTGACTCTGAAAAGCTTCTTTTTCCACTTATAATCAGAAAATGGAAAGCTGGAGACTATTTCTATCCACTCGGAATGAAACAGAAAAAAAAGCTGAGTGACTATTTTATCGACAGAAAATATTCCATCCTTGATAAAGAAAATATATTAATCCTTGAGTCGGATGGAAAAATAGTTTGGATAATCGGAGACAGAATTGACAACCGGTTTAAAATAACCAGATCAACAAAAAAGGCTTTGATAATTTATTCAATTAAAAAAGCCATGGTAATTAAACGAATAAAATAACCATTCACCAATATCCAGGTGAGTACAAAAAATTACATCTTTCTTGTTCCATGAATGCCCCTGTCTGTAAGAATCAGATCCGCCAGAACAATTGCGGTAGCAGCCTCAACTATTACCGGCATCCTTAATGCTATACATGTGTCATGTCTGCCTTTCACTTTGAGAGTAGTCATTTTTCCCTCCTTAAAATTAAAAGTAGTCTGATCTGTGCCTGTTGATGAAGTTGGCTTTACAACCATTCTGAAAATAATTTCATTCCCGTTTGAAATTCCTCCATTTATCCCACCGGCATTATTTGAGGATGTTTTTCCATTGCTATCGACAAAAGAATCGTTATGAACCGATCCTCTCATTGATGCTGCAGCAAAACCAACGCCGAATTCAATACCTTTTATGGCAGGTATTGAAAAAATAATATGACTCAATGCAGATTCCAGAGAATAGAAGAAAGGCTCGCCTAAGGCAAGAGGAGGATGTTTAACACTGCATTCAATAATCCCTCCAATAGTGTCATTTGAGGCGATTGCCTCATTAACAGCTTTCTCAATATCCTCAGACCCCCCGGCAGAAATAAGTTTTGCTGAAATTGACATTGATGCGGTGATTTTTTTAGCGATCACACCGGCAGCTACCAAACCCCACGTTATCCTTCCTGAAAAATGACCACTTCCGCGTATATCAGAAAAACCTGAGAATTTTATTCTGGAAACAAAATCTGCGTGTCCGGGTCGCGGGACATTTCTGAATTCGTCGTAATCTGATGATATTTTATCACTATTCCTGGTCATCAAAGCAACCGGAGCTCCGGTTGTTACTCCATCCAAAACGCCACTGATAATTTCAGGAAGATCGGGTTCCTTCCGTTTTGTTGTGCCTTTGCTCCCGCTCTGCCTTCTCATGAGGTCTGTCATAAAATCCTCCTGAATAATAGGTATTCCGGGAGGGCAACCATCTACAATCACACCGATAGCCGGACCATGCGATTCTCCAAATAGAGAAATTCTGAAATTAACTCCGAAAGAATTCATTTTTATTATTTTTTGTCTCTGAATCTTTTATAAAAATCTATAACCTCACCCACCTTCACTTTTATAACTGCCGCTTTTCCGATAGCTTCAATAAAAACAAAATTAATATCAGTTCCTGATTTCTTTTTATCATGAAGAATAAGCTGTTCAATCTGATCATCGGGAATCTTATGATTAACAATCAGTCCAAATTTATTAAGAAGACTAATTATCTTCTCCTTTTCAGATGCTGGTAAAAGTTCTTTTTCAAATGAAAATTCTGTAGCGAGCTCCATGCCAGATGCGACTGCAAAACCATGCTTAACAGATACTTGCATCTCAATTGCATGTCCATAAGTATGACCAAAATTCAGTACGCGCCTTAGTCCGGTTTCCTTTTCATCTTCTGAAACCACTGCAGCTTTGAATTTTACTGACCTTGTTATAAGAGTTGTAAGAAGATCATAATCCCTGTTCATAATTTCCCTGTAATTCTGTTCAATCATAATAAACAGATCAGCATCTCCGATTACAGCTGTTTTAATTAGTTCAGCAAGTCCTGATAAATATTCCTGAACAGGAAGTGTTTTCATCAGGGAAGGATCACAAATAACAAATTCGGGCTGCTTTATATTACCAAGGATATTTTTTGTACCGCCCAGATTCACCCCGTTTTTCCCACCGGTACTGGCATCAACCTGCGACAATAAGCTTGTAGAAACATATCCGCACCTGATGCCACGCATATATATCGAGGCAAGGAACCCTGCTAAATCGCAAACAACACCTCCGCCTATTGCCAGTACAAATCCGTTACGATCGATTCCTTCTTTAAGAAGTTTTTCGGCCAGATGTTCAACTATTTCCAGCTTTTTGCTATCCTCCCCGGGCAAAACCGAGAAAACGGGAAATCCAGGAAAACGCTGACCATAAAGATGATTCACATTATCATCAGTAATTATTACCACCCCATTTTCCGGCAGTAATTTTTTTACAGATTCCCAGTTCTCTCCTACCAGTATTTCTGATGCGGACCCGGGAGTATAAATGGTTATCTTTTCCAACTGAGTAAACTATTGAATGATAAAGTTATAAATTCTGTTCTTATTAAGCATTTATTTTGCATTAATGTAAATTATCTATTATTTCTCGCTTAACTCCAGCCACCTTAACTCCTTGTCATCCAATATTTTCATAATTTCTCCATGTCGAAGAGATATTGTATATAATTCGTCGGGGCTTAAGGAACCATTGCTCATTTCAGTCTCAATCCGGTTTTTTTCTGCTTCGAGATTTTCAATATCAGCTGTAAGAATTTCGAATTCTTTTTTCTCTTTGAATGTCAGACCTGTTTTCTTTTCCTTTTTTTCAGGAGGCTCTGATATTTCATAATTTGAGTTTTTTACAGGCTTGACTGCAGGAGCCCTCTTTTCCATGGCTGTTTGCTTTTCCCTTAACTGAGTATAATTTCCGGGAAAATCTTTAATTATACCATCTCCTTTATACTCAAAGATATGATCAACTACCTTATCCATGAAATACCTGTCATGTGAAACAACAATCACGCAACCCATGAAACCGGCAAGGTATTCCTCCAGAACATTAAGTGTAAGTATATCAAGATCATTAGTAGGCTCATCAAGAATCAAAAAGTTCGGATTCTTCATCAGAACAGTGAGAAGATACAATCGCCTTTTCTCTCCCCCTGACAATTTTCTGATCAAAGTATATTGCTTTTCAGGGGGGAATAAAAAATAATTCATGAACTGGGTAATTGAGAGAACACTGCCATCACTTATTGTAACCTGTTCAGCAATATCCTTCACCGCATCGATCACAGTCATATTGTCATCAAACTTAATACCATCCTGTCTGTAATATCCGAAAACTACCGTTTCGCCCTTATCGACGGTACCTTTATCGGGTTCCGTCAATCCGGTTATGATATTCAGAAGTGTGGTTTTTCCGGTACCGTTCCGGCCTATCAGTCCGGCTTTTTCGAACCTGTTAAAAAGGTATGTAAAGTCTTTCAGAAGTACTTTATCTCCATATGATTTGCTGACATTTTTTATTTCAAGGATCTTTTTCCCCATCCTTGAAATGTTAACGTTAATATTTATGCTTTTCTCTTCAGGTCTGTTTGCGGCCCTTTCTTTTATATCATAAAATGATTCAATCCTTGATTTTGCTTTATGACGTCGCGCTTTTGGCATTCGCCTCATCCAATCCAGTTCTGTCTTCAGAAGGTTACGCGCTTTTTCGGTATTCATTTTTGCCGAATATTCGCGGCTTTGCTTTTTCTCAAGAAAATATTCATAATTTCCCTCGTACCTGTATATCTCGTTATCTGATAATTCAAGAATGACATTACATACCCTGTCAAGAAAATATCGGTCGTGGGTGACCATCAGAAGGGTTTTATTTGACTTCATCAGGTATTCCTCAAGCCACTCGATCATATCAAGATCAAGATGGTTTGTTGGTTCATCAAGAATAAGGAGGTCTGAATCCTCAACAAGAACTTTAGCGAGAGCAACTCTTTTCTTCTGTCCACCGGAAAGCTTTCCGATTACTGCATTCAGGTCGGTCAGCTTAAGTTTGAACATTATCTGTTTCACTGCTACATCATAATCCCAGGCTTTGTGATCATCCATTCTCTGTACCATCACATTGAGCATTTCATGATTGCCTGAAAGAACACATTCCTCATATTCCCTGATCACTTTCACGAGCTCACTGTCGGTAGAGAAGAGTTCATCAATTATTTTGTTTGATTCATTTAACACAGGCGACTGTTGAAGATAAGCAATCCGCAAATCACGCTTGATGCTGAGTGAACCGGCATCAGGACTCTCTTTCCCGGCCAGTATTTCGAGTAAGGATGATTTTCCTGCACCATTCACAGCTATCAGTGCTACTTTATCATCTTTGTTTACATTGAGACTAATATTTTCAAACAGAAGATTATCTCCGATTCGTCTGGCAATATTTTCAACCTGCAGGTAACTTATCATAATAAACTATCAATATTGTGCAAAGATAAAAAGTGTTACCTTACCAACACTATTTTTTTAAATTCCATGACTGCAAAGGAAAGATTTAAACTCACTTTAGAATATTTCCAGCTTACACAACCAGCACCTGAAACAGAGTTGACCTACCATGATCCATATGGGCTTATTGTTGCTACTATTCTGTCTGCCCAGTGTACCGACAAGAGAGTCAATATGATAACTCCGGCATTAATGCAGAAATACCCGACTGCTGAAACGATGGCAGTGGCAACACCCGAAGATATCTTTGAATATATCAAATCATGTTCTTACCCAAATAATAAGGCAAAGCATCTTTCAGGAATGGCGAGAATGCTGATTAGCGATTTCGGGGGAGTTGTTCCATCTGAGCCGGAATTATTGCAACGGCTACCCGGCGTAGGAAGGAAGACGGCAAATGTTGTGGCATCAGTGGCTTTTAGTAAACCTGTTATGGCAGTAGATACTCATGTTTTCAGGGTTGCAAACAGAATCGGGCTTGTTAAAAACGCAAAAACTCCCCGTGATGTTGAAGATCAGCTGTCGAAAAATATTCCCACAGGTTTGATCCACAAAGCCCATCACTGGCTGATCCTTCATGGGAGATATATTTGCAAATCACGAAAGCCACTTTGTGATCAGTGTGGGCTCACTGATATTTGTATATATTATCTGGCTACTAAAAAAAGAAATAAAAATTAACAGAAAACAGCAAATATTAAGATCCTCAACTGGTATTAAACCATAAAATGCTATTTTTAAATTGAAATTGAAACAAAGGAACGATGGATTATAAAGAGAGATATGAAAGGTTACTGATAACAAACAGGCAGTTAGAAGATGAGCTAAGGATCCTGCGTTTGAAAGATGAGGGAAAAAACGAGATAAGCAGGGAAATGATCTTCAGATTTGTTCATTCAGCTTCATATCTGATGGCTGTAAATAAACTCGACACAGGGCAATATGTTGATGTAAATGAGGCATTTCTTAAAGCTCTGGGTTACAAAAAAGAGGAAATAATCGGTCGTACATCCGATGATATGCAGATATTCACAGATTTTGAGGAAAGTAATAAATATATAAAACTCATCTCGCGATTAAAGAAATTCAAAGATTACCCCGTAACCCTTAAAGCCAAAAACGGCGATAAGATGCCATATTTGTTTTCGGCAGAAACGGTGCAACTTAAGGACGATATTTATCTATTGACCATCTTTAATCAGGTTCCCGATTTTAAGAATAAGAAAATAAAAGAAAGCCAGGGAAGCGTGCTTGATGAGATTTTCGAAACTGTAAGCAGTTATCTCGCTCTTTATAGTATTGGTGAAGATAACAGGCTATATGTCGTAGACATAAACAGCTATGTTGAAAAGGTGGAATTTATTCAGAAGGATGAGGTTATCGGTAAGTGTATAAATGATACACCTCTGGCCAATCGAGTGAAGCTTATTGAACTTTTGAATCACATCAGGATCACAGGCGACGCGCATAAACTGTCAGCATCGGCAAAAGGAGACGATTCAGAGGGGTATTATATGGGATTTCCACTTACATCGGGGAATATTGTTATAACATGGGAACCCGGTAACCTGCAAAAAAATCTGGATGACCTCTATAAGCAGGGCGTAGTATTTGAAAAGTTTGCAGAAATGCTTCCGGAAATGGTCTATGAGGTTGACCTGACAGGAAAGGTTTTATATGCTAATAGTCGCGGACTGGATTTTTTCGGATATTCAAAAGATAATCTGGAGTATGGAATCAATATTTCAAACCTGTTCCCGGACACCTATCAGGAAATGATCGAAAATCTGAAATCGCTGAAAGCACCAGGGGAAACCTCAAGCAATGAGTATCTAGTAAGGAAAAAAGACGGCACCCCAATTCCTATTGTTGCTCATTCATTTGCAACATTTCTTGATGACAAAATTATTGGATACAGAGGCGTGATTACTGATGTCAGTAAACAAAAAGAATATGAAAATCAGATAAAAAGAGAAAAGGCATTTCTCGAACACCTGTATAATTCAACCCCGGCAGCAATTGTAATCACCAATTCCTCCGGTATAATTTCAATGATAAACCGGGAATTCACAAATCTTTTTGGTTACTCTTCGGAAGAAGCTGTCAATGAAAGCATAAATGACCTTGTAGTTCCTGAAAATCTGAAGGATGAAGCCGCAATGATAGACAAGCTTGCTGCTATGAATAAAAAGGAGGTCAGACAAACTCTGAGGAAAGATAAAAATGGCAATAATATTCATGTATCGCTTATTGCTACAACAATAGTAATCAATAATGAAATTGTAGCACATCTTGGTATATACAGAGATATAACCACCGAAAGGAAGAACCAGCTGCTTCAGGAGATATTGTATAACATTTCATCAGCTGCCCTTAAGCAATATGATATTAAAGAAATTTATCCGATTATAGTACATGAACTAAGTAAGATATGGGATACAAATAACTTTTTTATTGCTCTTTACGACAAAGCTTCAGAGACCCTCTCGCTTCCATTTTTTGCGGATGAAAAAGATAACTTTTACGAGATACCTACAAAAAAAACCATTACGGGATGGGTTATACACGAAAATAAGTCAGTTCTACTAAAGGAAAATGATCTGAAGGTCCTTGAAGAATCGGGTGATATTGATCTGGTAGGTACCCCATGTAAAGTTTGGATGGGTGTTCCGTTAAAAGTAGAAAGCAGCACAATTGGCGTTATGTGTCTTCAGGATTATAATGATGAAAATAAATTTAATCAGGATGATCTTTATGTTCTGGATTTTATTGCTAACCAGATTGCAATAGCTCTTCAGCGCAGAATGATGCTCGACAACCTGATACTTGCACGTCAGAAAGCTGAAGAGGCAGCTCAGTCGAAACAACAATTTATGTCGACCATGAGTCATGAAATAAGGACTCCCCTTAATGAAGTTATTGGTATAACCAACTTGTTATTACAGGGAAATCCAAGGGAGGATCAGATGGATTTTATCAAGACACTCAAATTTTCAGGAAACCATCTTCTTACCCTGGTTAATGATGTTCTTGATTATAATAAAATGGAGTCGGGTAAAATTGTTTTTGAACAAACACAGTTTAATTTTGGTGACTTTATTGATGAGATAATGAGATCTTACTCATTCCGGTCAAAGGCAAAACATCTCACTTTTGAGATCAATAAAGCAACTGACATTCCGGTTGAGGTTATCGGTGACCCGATCAGATTAAATCAGATTCTCTCAAATCTGCTTTCAAATGCCCTTAAGTTCACGAGTAAGGGAGGTATAAATGTGAATATAAAAGAGTTGAACAGGAAAGGAAATAAATGCAATCTGGAGTTTGCTATAATTGATACCGGTATTGGTATTCCAAAAGATAAGCACGTTGTGATTTTTGATAGTTTTATACAAGCTTCCGCTGATACAACCAGGAACTTTGGAGGTACAGGACTGGGATTAGCAATCTGTAAAAAACTCATCGATCTCCAGGGGGGATCAATCTCCCTTGAAAGTGAGCCTGAAAAGGGGTCGACTTTCAAGTTTGTTCTTTCGTTCGGGATTCCGGAAAAAGGAAAACATAATATTCCATCTGAAATACCTGAAAGTTATTCAGGCCTTGAAGGCAAAAAGATCCTTGTAGCGGAAGACAACAAAATAAACTTTTTTGTTGCCAATAAGTTTCTGGTCAACTGGGGCATTAAAGTAACACATGCTGAGAACGGACAAATTGCTCTCGATATACTTGATAAAGAAGAGTTTGATCTTATTCTTATGGATTTGCACATGCCAGTAATGGATGGGATTGAGGCAACAAGGATTATCAGAAATTCAACTATTCCAAAAATCAAAGATATCCCTATAGTCGCCCTGACAGCCGCAATAATGTCGGAGAGTCATGATAAAATTGATGACCTGAATATTAACGATTATGTACTGAAACCTTTCAAGCCACACGACCTTTTTGAAAGAATTCTGAAACATGTAAGGTAACGAGAAACAAGAAACAAGAAACAAGAAACAAGAAACACAAATCTATTTATTTTATACAGTATTTGCTGATATATTCTGAAGCCCGTTTATTTCCCAGACTGAAAGCTTTCCTGAAATCGTGACAAGCTTCCTCTAAGTTTCCGGTATTAAACAAGGCTATGCCTTTGTTAAGCCAGACGTCAGAATTATCAGGCTTCAGATCTAATGACATGCCATAGTCTTTAACAGCCCAGTCCCATGATTTAGACATTAAATAGGCGTTTGCCCTGTCAATATAGCATTGAGCATCATTTGGATGAAGCTTTAAGTTTCTCGAAAAAAATTCCAGCGCTTTAAGGTTATCGCCTGAAGCTGATTCGACTTTCCCGGCCTGACTTAATACTTCCTTATTATCAGGGTAATATTCAAGATATTTTTGAATATCAGTTAACGCCTTTTCTGTTTCTCCTGTTTTCCTGTAACATTCTGCTCTCAATGAAAGCAATCCTGCATCAGCAACTCCCTGACTAATAAGCCTGGAATAGGTTATTGATGCCCCGGCAGGGTTATTTGAAGCTGTTTGAGCCTTTGCGAGTACTCGAAGATATTTTTCATTCTCAGGGTATTCATCTATTAACCCGGACATAATTTTGACAGCATCCGGAGGTTTTCCTGAAGCAAGGTCGATCAAAGCTTCGCCATAAAGAATATCATCACTAGTCTGATAATTTTTCTTAAGTTCCGTCAAAACAGATTTTGATTCATCAATTTTGCCTAAAGAGATAAAGTACTCAATTTGAGACATGCTTTCCTCAGTTTCAGAATACCAGTCTTTTTTCCAGAACTGCCTCCACTCAGGTTTATTCTCAATTATTCCAAAGGCCGGGTCGAGCATTATTTCTTTTTCTCCTTTCCTGAATGAGGAATTGAGATTTGATGCCAGATGATAAAGCGATGTTGAAGCATCACCTTTAAGAGCATATATTCTTGTCAGCCCGTACTCCCCTGAAGATGGAGTTATTTTATTCGCTTCGTTATAATCACCGGTAGCACCTGAGTAATCACCCTTCATCATTAAGGCATCGGCTCTTTCTACATAAAGACGGCTATCTTTTGTTTCAGAAATTGCCCTTGTCAGCAAATCAATGGCAAGATCGGTTTTTCCACCTTCCGCCAATGCTTTTGCTTTAATCAGATAATCAACCGTCTGCTGTCCTTCAACGGAACATGAGAAAATCAAAATCCAAATAAGGTTTATTATCTTCTTCATATTGAATAATAATTCAAGATTATTTTGTAACCTGACTATTTACCTTGGCTCCTGCCACTGTAATAACATGAACGAATCCTGAAAGATGTAATTGCTCAAGTCCGGTAACGCGCCTTTCAAAAACAACGCACTGATAGAAATACACTCCGGGAGAAACAATTTTACCTTTATATGTTCCATCCCAGTCTATTTTAGGATCCTCGGTTCTGAATAAAAGTAATCCGTTTCTGTTGAAAAGTTTAAAATCGATCTTTTCAACAAGACCAGATGTTTTTGCAACCAGTTTATCATTTATGTTATCTCCATTAGGAGTAAAAACATTTGGAATCTCATAAAAGTTGCAGGAATCAACACATACCATTAAAGATTTTTCGCCTTCATTTCCATTAGAATCATATGCTGAAACTGCATAGCATCCTGCTATTACCTCCCCGGGTGAGTGTTTATAGGAAAAGATATTCCTGTCTGCAATGTCTATGAGAAGAGCAAGGTTTGTATCAGTTATCTTTTTATTATAGATCCTGTAACCTGCTACATCAGCGCGACATACTGAATCTGCAATTGACCATGAAATTGTATTGTACAAACTATCGCATTTACTTACAACTTTAACAGATGGAAAACATGGAGCCTCATTATCAACCGGAGTTGTACATGTTTTTTCGGAAAAATTGATCAGGTTCTTTGGCAATTTAGAAGCCTGGTATCCACCTGCAGACCTTACATAATAACAATACTGTTTGCCGTTAATCAGTCCATTGTCTGTAAAAGCTAACTGGTTTGTTGTTCCGATCGAGTCGTATGCCAGAGTTGCATCGTTAAGTCTGAAGATATCGTACCTGGTATTGATCCACGGAACATTTCTACTTATAGAAAGTTTTGCTTTTCGGTCGCCCGGAAGGGCATCCAGAAATAGCGATGAAGCAAATGAAGGCTCGGGGATTGGAATTTCATTATTTAAAATCTCGATCTTATAAATATATGACTTTGATTGAGTATTAATCGCGGTATCAATATAAACTGTGTCATTTAGACCTAAAGTTGGTAATGATGGAATCGGAGGATAGCTGGTAGTGGTAATTCCTTCTCCACGATATATCATATATCTGAACGGCCCCCCGGTAAGTAAAGTATCAGGTTTTCTCCAGGCAAGGAAAACAGAGCCTTTTGCAGCATCAGTATTTCTGACGCTAACATTTTTAATTACAGTTAACCCGGAAACCAGAGTTGATGTAATTTCATTCGAAGCTTTACTCTCGGTACCGTTAGGAAATACAGCTACAATTCTGTAAGTATATTCCTTCCCGAATTGCAGTCCCTGTCCGTTATCTGAATCGGAAAAGGAAGTAGTTGAACTGCCGCCGGTAAAACCGGCTTTTATAAACCCGGCGGATGCAGGTATCCCTGAAGTACAGGAGTCAACTTTAAATGTACTGGCTCCTTCCCTTCTGTAAATATTAAATCCTGAAATAAAATCTGTGCCATAGTTCTTCCAGGTTAACCTGATAAGTTTACCCTCAGGTATTGAACTGAATAAGACAGGAGCCGGACCAAGTACTTTAATATTCATATTATCAAGATCGGCCAGCTTAACGTCGGAATTAAAGTCTTCAGATTTAAATACCACATTATATGGCTGATTCCTGACAGCTTCATAACAAGGCACCCATCGGACCCGGGATGATGCAAAACCCGGAACCGAGTCCACTTTTGTGAATGTAGCAGGACATGGTTTAAGACTGTAAATACCTGATGTCGACTTTAGCGTCATAACATCATTATTTACATCTGTGGCTGTAAAAAGGAAATCCACAGGCTGACCTGCTTCAACACAATAATCTTTAAGAGGGCCGTTAACGGGAGGTTTGTTTTTTGTATTATATACTTCAATCTGCATATCGCGCACAACTACACCAATTTTTTTATGATTGCGCCACTCCTGAATCTCCATGGCAACATTATATTTCCCAGTGTCAGCAGGTGTATCCCAGATAAGGTCACCGGTGATTGAATCGACCCTTATAGAATGTGTGGCAGGCGGAAGAGTATAGTTTATAATAGGTCTGGCATCTGTAGCCGTACATACTGTTAACTTATAAGAAATGCTGTCGCCATCGGAATCAAACGCGGAAGGATTATGTATAAAAATATACCCCACGGCTGCTTTGTCATATGGCGGATTAAGTAGTACCGGCGTGTTGTTATGTCCCATTGCAGGATTAACCAAAATAGTGGTCGATATTGAAAAAACCACATTCACGGAATTTGGAATATTTAATACTCCCGCGTTCCTGTTAGGATCCTGAACCACAATTTTGTATTCACTCGGACCCGGATATGTATGAGTTAGTTTATAAATGTTTCTCCTGTAATAGTTAGGAAGAGTTAACATACTGATTCTTGGTGCGGTAGAAGTTGTATTATCGCCCCATTCAACGTCGAGTGTAGGCCGGTCTGCAAAACTCAGAGTATAGGTATAAGTAGTTAACGTTATCTCAAAAGTAAGATCAGATAACTGGACAACAGTAATTTCACCGGCACGGTTATGTGTTGCATTCAGGTTAATAAAACAGAATGACAATAGAAACAGCAGAATAAATTTTCTTACAACAATATTCTTCACGGCCAAAATTTTTTTATTTTAAAAGTCTGTACAATCAGATCATAAATCAGGTCAAACCTTTCTTCAGAGTCCTCTGTCATACGTGTTATCATATTTGACTTATCATTATAGAGCGGAGTCATAATGAGGTATTTTACTGTTATGTTTTCAGGCCTTATTTTATCAACAAAAATCAGACCAAATCTTTATCAATCTTTTATACTCACACGGTCGTTAAGATACTGTACTGATCCTACTTCAATAAATGAGAAACCCGACCCCCCGGAGAAATTTCCGGCAAGCACTACGATTATATCCTCTCCCTGCATGTTATGTGTTATAACAAGATTCTTCAGCGCGATATGGATGAACTCATCAACGGATTTTCTCCTTTCCTGATAGCTTGCATAAACACCATATGAAAGTGCCATTTCCCTCATGGTGCTAATTGAGTAGCACTGTGCAAGTATCAGGTTTATACCTCTGTATGAGGCCATATCGCGGATTGTTCTGCCACCCGTGGTATCAGCAATAATTCCTTTTGCTCCTATCCTGAAAGCAGTTTTAACAGCAACTTTTGCCAGGTATGCAGAAATTTCACCTGTAACATTAAGATATGGAATATCCAGGAACTTTTCTTTGTTCCTTTCAACCTCAAGAGCAACCTTAGTCATTGTTTTAACTGATTCGACCGGATATTTTCCGTTCGCAGTTTCACCGCTGAGCATAATGGCATCCGTCTGAGTATAGATTGCATTTGCAATGTCACTTACTTCTGCCCTCGTCGGCCGGGGGTTGGTAATCATTGAATGAAGCATCTGTGTTGCAACAATAACAGGCTTCCTGCTTATGATGCATTTCGTTATTATCATTCGCTGAATCCCGGGAATTTTTTCATATGGAATTTCAATTGCCAGGTCTCCCCTGGCCACCATAATACCATAAACCTCGTCAAGTATGTCATCAATATTTTCAACTCCATCCTGGTTCTCTATTTTGGCTATTATCTTGATATCGCTGTTATACAATTTAAGAACAGCCTTAACATCCAGTACATCCTGCTTTGACCTGACAAACGAATGGGCAATAAAATCAACTTCATTTTTTACTGCCATTTCAATGAAGGCTTTATCTTTCTCGGTAAGCGAAGGCAGGCAGATTTTTACTGAAGGAACATTAACACTCTTCCTCGATCCCAGTACACCATCATTATCGATAATACATTCGAGAGCATTTCCGATCTTCTTAACAGCCCTGAATTCCAGTTCACCATCGTCCATAAGTATCACTGAATCAAGGGGAATATCACTTGAAAAATTCCTGTAACTGACATAGATCCCATCAGATGAACTTTTTTTATCAGGATCGCCAATAATATTTATTCTGCTTCCCTTTTTAAGATTGATCGGAGAATCGCAGACTGTGGTACGGATTTCGGGCCCTTTGGTGTCTATAAGAATTGCGATTTTGTCTGAAACTTTCCTTACGTTGGTTATTATTTTTAATGCTCCTTCAATGCTGAGATGAGCTGAATTAATTCTGACAACATCCATCCCGGCATCAAAAAGTTCCTTTAAAAAATCAGGCTCACAGTTCTTATCCGAAATGGTAGCAACGATCTTAGTTCTTTTTCTATTCATAAATTATTTCTTCTTTGTATTTACAATTTCTATAATTGCTTCGATTCCAAGCCTGTAACTGTCGAGTCCGAAACCTGTGATACTCCCTGCACAATTCCTGCCAATAAGACTCGTATTTCTGAATTCCTCACGAGCTGCAATATTAGTTATGTGAACTTCAATAACAGGTGTGCTGACTGAGGCAATTGCATCGGTAATAGCCACGGAGGTATGAGTGTACCCTCCGGCATTAAGAATTATACCATCATGGCTAAATCCGGATTTCTGAATTTCATTAATGATTTCACCTTCGATGTTCGAATGAAAATATTCAATTGTGATATCAGGAAACCTCCGTTTCAGTATAAAAAGAAAATCTTCAAACGAAGTATGGCCATACTTCTCAGGTTCCCTTTTACCCAGCAGATTCAGGTTAGGACCATTGATGATAATTATTTTCATTTGATAATGAATTTGTTACAGCAAAATATTTCAGCCTGATTCTCACGATTCGAATTACAGTAAAAATAAGTAAAAATTAATCCATTACCCGCAAAGTATCACAAGATTTTCATTAGATTGTTATATGCTGGTTATATGATATTACCTTGTCAAAAGGTCTGATAGATTTTTTATGTACTTTTATCAGGCAGTAAGTCCGATCTTAAGTAAAAAATGAGTCTTACCTGGAAACAATCATTTAAAAATTTTGAAACCTATTTAAGGCTTGAGAAATCATTGTCGGAGAATAGTGTTGAAGCTTATCTGAGTGATGTTCAAAAACTTGAAAAATACTTTATCCAGGCCGATATAGAGACTACTCCTGTAGTTGTTACTTACGCCGACCTTAAAGCATTCCTGGCATGGTATGGCGCTGAAAATAAGAATTCAAGAACACAATCCAGGGTTCTTTCAGGGATAAGGGCTTTCTACAAATATCTTCTTATTGATGGTGAAGTTGAAGAGAATCCTGCTTCGCTTTTAGAATCTCCGAGAATAGGATTAAAACTTCCTGAAGTGCTTTCTGTAGCAGAGATCGACAGGATGATCGAAGAAATTGATCTGAGTAAACCGGAAGGTCACAGGAATAAGGCAATTCTCGAAACGTTGTATGGATGTGGTCTCCGTGTTTCGGAGCTGGTTAACCTCCGCCTTACAGATTTACATTACAATGAAGGATTTGTTATTGTTACAGGAAAAGGAAATAAACAAAGACTTGTTCCTGTCAGTGACAAGGCACTCAGGGAGATTGATTTTTATAAAAAAGACAGAAACAGCCTTCCTGTTATTCATGATCAGAACGTACTTTTTCTTAATCGTCGCGGATCGAAGCTTACGCGGGCAATGATATTCACCATAACTAAGGATCTTGCGGCAAAGGCCGGTATAAGAAAGACAATCAGTCCTCACACCTTCAGACACTCTTTTGCCACTCATATGATAGAGGCTGGAGCTGATCTCAGGGCAGTTCAGGAGATGCTCGGACATGAGTCGATTCTGACAACGGAGATATATACTCATATTGACAGAAGCTTCCTTCGCGATACTCTCATTATGTTCCACCCCAGATCCTGAAAATTCAAATTTTTAAAATAAATGTTATCATTGCTCCCGGTTTCAAAAATTCAATTTAAAATACTAACTTTGCGCCTTATTTTGCAAAATCAATAATTTAAACTTATCTCAAATCAATAAAATTATGTCACAGGTTAAAAGAGTCTACTCCTTTGGAAAGAAAAATGCAGAGGGTAAAGCTGATATGAAAAACCTTCTTGGAGGTAAAGGTGCAAATCTTGCAGAAATGTGTCTGTTAGGTTTACCTGTACCAGCTGGTTTTACTATCACCACAGAAGCTTGCAATGAGTACTACAAGAATGATTGTACTCTTCCTAAAGAACTGATGCCTGAAGTATGGGCAGCAATGACAAAGACAGAAGAGACAATGAATATGAAGTATGGTGATCCGGTAAACGCATTACTGGTTTCATGCCGTTCAGGTGCACGTAGTTCTATGCCAGGAATGATGGATACGGTTCTTAATATTGGACTTTGTTCTGCAACAATTCCAGGTTTCCTTAAGAAAACCAACAACCCGCGTTTCGTATGGGATTCATACCGTCGTCTGATAATGATGTACGCTGATGTGGTTATGGAAAAAGCTGAAGGAATTGACCTTGGTGAAAGCAAAGGCATACGGAAACAGCTTGATGAGAAACTTGATGAGTTTAAGAAACGAAAAGGATATAAATCAGACACTGAAATATCTGCAGATGAGCTTAAGGTTCTTTCTGAGGAATTTAAGAAGATCGTAAAACAAGCTCTTGGCAAACCTTTCCCTGACGATGCCAAAGAACAGCTTGAAGGCAGTATTAAAGCCGTGTTTAAAAGCTGGAATGGTAAGAAAGCTGTTTCATATCGTCGTATTGAAGGTATTCCTGATGATTGGGGTACTGCAGTTAACGTACAGGCAATGGTATTTGGAAACATGGGCGATACATCTGCTACAGGTGTTGCATTTACACGTAACCCGGCAACAGGTGAAAACCTGTTCTATGGTGAGTGGCTTGTAAACGCTCAGGGTGAGGATGTTGTAGCAGGCATCCGCACACCAAGCCCTCTCAATGATGATACAAAGAACGATCAGAACATGCATCTTCACAGTATGCAGGAAGCTATGCCTGGTACATACAAAGAACTTGTTAATATCCGGAACATTCTCGAGAAGAATTTCCATGATATGCTAGATATTGAGTTCACAATTCAGGAAGGTGTATTATATATGTTACAGTGCCGCGCCGGAAAAAGAACGGGTACAGCAGCTCTGAACATGGCTATGGATATGCTTCAGGAAAAACTTATTGACGAGAAAACTACAGTTATGCGTGTTGATCCGGCTCAGTTGGATGAGCTGCTCCACCCTATTTGTGATCCTAATGCTGAAAATAAAGTAAAAGCAGTTGTAAAAGGATTACCTGCCGGCCCGGGTGCTGCAGTAGGAAAAGTTGTATTCAATGCTGAAGATGCTGTTGCATGGTTTCGCAAAGGCGAAAAAGTTATTCTTCTTCGTGAAGAGACCAACCCTGAAGATGTTGAAGGAATGCGCGCTGCAGAAGGTATCCTTACTGCTCGCGGAGGTATGACGTCACATGCTGCACTTGTCGCACGCGGATGGGGAAAATGTTGTATTGTTGGCGCAGGCGCTCTTCATGTTGATGCTGCTACCAAAACAGCTAAAATCACAGGTTCTGACATAGTAATTAAAGAAGGTGATGTTCTTACACTTAATGGAACTAAAGGAACGGTTTATACCGGTGCAATAACTCTGATGGATGCATCTGAGAACCCAAGATTTAAGGAATTTATGAAAATAGCCGACAAATTCCGTAAAATGGGTGTCCGTACAAATGCTGAAACACCTGAAGACGCAACAATCGCCCGTAATTATGGTGCAGAAGGTATCGGACTTTTCCGTACTGAGCATATGTTTTACGGTATAGGATCAGAGACTCCTTTGTTCCTTCTCAGAAAAATGATCCTGAGTGCAAATGAAACCGAGCGACGCAAAGCACTCGACGAACTGTTTTCACATGTTAAAAAAGATATGAAAGCCACCATGGAAGCAATGGACGGACTGCCTGTAACTTTCAGGCTTCTCGATCCTCCTCTCCATGAGTTTGTTCCGCAGGGGGCTGAAAAACAGGAAGAACTGGCAAAAGCTCTTGGTATTAAAAGAGAGGATATAGCTAAACGCGGCGAGGCTTTACATGAATCAAACCCAATGATGGGCCATCGTGGAGTTCGCCTGGGGATTACATTCCCTGAAATTTCCGAGATGCAGGTCCGCGCAATTTTTGAATCAACCCTGGAGCTGATCAAAGAAGGAAAGAAACCACATCCTGAGATAATGGTTCCTGTTACAGGCGAAGTAGCAGAAATTGATTATACCAAGAAGACTGTTGACAAAGTTTATGCGGAAGTATGCAAAAAATTCGGTGTTAAATCAATCGAATACAAGTATGGTACTATGATTGAAATACCACGTGCATGTCTGCTGGCTGACAGGATGGCAAAAACTGCTGAATTCTTCTCATTCGGAACCAACGACCTTACACAGATGACATTTGGGTTCAGCCGCGACGATACGGGCGGATTTCTTCATGATTATCTTGACAAAAAGATATTAGCTGCTGATCCATTCCAGACAATTGATCAGGATGGCGTCGGACAGCTTATCAAGATGGCAGTTGAAAAAGGACGTACTACCAGACCTGATCTGAAGGTTGGTATCTGTGGTGAACAGGGCGGTGATCCTGCTTCTGTTGAATTCTGTTTCAAATCAGGTTTAACATATGTAAGCTGTTCTCCGTTCAGGGTTCCTATAGCAAGACTGGCAGCAGCTCAGGCTTCAATAAAATTTGGCAAATAACCATTTTTATCATTAAGAATACAAAAGGGACCTCCTATCGCAGGTCCCTTTTTTCTTTTCATGGACTGTCTAACTAACCCTTAAGCTAAAACCTGTATGCTTTTATTATACTATGACCCGTCAAAAGTAGTCTACCCTATACTTACCGGAATAATTATTAAAAAAAATTGAACTATATTTCGAAATCATTCAGGTTAAACCTTTTTTAACCAGGAATTTATTGATTAAATAACCAATATTCTTAAAATGATTGATGCCTTGGGTCTGTTAAATTATGGTATTCAGGATGTTAGAGAGGTTCTCTATAACCCATCAT
>JANYJP010000061.1 GCA_025358455.1 Bacteroidales bacterium | reverse complement strand
CAGGAATTTGCTGATATTATTGGCCGAAAAAAGATTTCCGACATTTTCCGCCGTATAAAGGACAAGCGTCTCCAAAAAATCAACATTTCGGATTCCTTCACGCTTAACGACATCTTTCAGCAGTATTGTGGAATAGATATTACGAAGGTATTCGAAAACCATTTCATCTGTTAAACTAAGACGCGACAAATATGGCATTCCTCCGTAAGTAAGGTAAAGCATAAGACTCTGATTATTGCTTTCCAGCTGATGAAACAGCAGAAATTCCGAATAGCTAAGGCTATGAATATGAAACTCAATATATCTCCCTGAGAGGTAGGTTGACAGCTCTCCCGATAAAATTTTTGCATTGCTTCCTGTGCAAAATATATCGCAGCTCTCTTTGGCCTGGAGGCTTCGCAATACATTTTCAAAACCGTCAATATCCTGTATTTCATCTATAAAAAGATAATTATCAACATTAGGCAGGAACTTGTCTTTCAAAAAATCAAAAAGATCCTGATCATCCCTGATTTTCCTGAACTCCTCAAATTCCATATTAATGTATACAATGTTGGCCGAGGGATCTTCTTCCTTGATCACCTTCTTCAACTGTTGAAGTATACAACTCTTACCTACCCTGCGTTGTCCGGTTAGCACCTTTATGATACCCTGTCCAAAAAATGGTTTAATCTGCAGGGTATAAACTGGCCGATCGATTAATTCCATATTTGTAAGTTATAAAATATGAATAATACAAATATAAGTTATTTATAAGGCATAACCCATAAAAATATTGAAGAAGCACTTTTTGGAAGTTATAAATGAATGGTAAATCAAAATCATCTCAAATTTGAGTTAATGTAAAACAAGACTACGTCAAAACGTGACGTTGATTGAAAAAATGTGATTAGTTCCTGGTGATACTTTTATCCTTGGCAGCTTGGTGGCAAAAAAAGAAGAAATTACACAACTTGTCCTGCTTCGGCGGGAGAAGGAAGCTGGAGAAACACTGAGTGCCACAAAGGAAGTAGGTTTTCACAAGCTTCTATTAAAACAGATAAAGACCATGCTGAGGTGGGACACCAGGACAATTCCGGACTTAAATTTATTCCTTTACCTTTTCTGCAAGTGTCTCGCGGATCATCTTCCTCAGTTCCAGCTGTTTATTTTCAACTTCATGCCTCGCGGTAGGCCGGAAATATTGTGCATAACGGCATTTGGCCAGCTTATATGATAAGTTATCCTCATTGCCTTTAATATCAACTCCGAGTTTTATTGGCAACGGACAATCAACCACAGAAACATGGTAATCGAAAGTCATGTCAAAATTATGGCGGCCCGCTATAACTGCCTTGTATTTATCCATGACAATCAGGAAAGGATAAATATCAATTTCGTTACGGAAGATTGTGAATTCGGCCGACAGTGAATCTACCTTGTTTTGAGTTTTTTTATTGAATCTGAGTTTTTTTGCAATCTCACTGAAGGTCTGACCATCCATCAGAACCAGATTATTCCCTTTGATTGACGCTGCTCCACGCAATGTCGATTTTTTAACATTATATAATGAATCGAGGTAGGTCTCGGCAGCAATGTGAAATTCCCCCCTCCCACCGAATGATCTCAGCATAGGCATTAGAGAATCAATGTCAGGAATCATAGTCAGCAATTCACTGATCTCAACATCCATCATATGATAATCAATTCCGAGAAACAAGTGATTTTTGCGTGGTGTGCTGTACATAGCCGTCAGCTTCATCCTTGCAGCAGGAGTATCGAATGTAAGTCCGTCGAGAAGGAGGATACCATCATGAACCTGCACGGCGCCTTTAATATTTGTGGCTGTGTCAACGCCCATTGTAGCCAGTTTGACATTAGCATTAAGTATCACATCAATTTTCTTTGGCACCATGTATGGACCGGTAATTGCAGTATCAACCGTTGTATTTTCATACTTATTTACACTTGTTGAATCATAGGTGCCCATTCCGCTTGTCAGAGCCATTAACTGACCAACGTCAGTTTTATTCGATACAAAATTGAATTTACCCCTCAAAATTGAATCGCCTCTGAAATATGACAAAACGTTATTTAAATTTCCTGTAAGCTGAAAATCAGATTTGCCAATCTTCATACTGCTTTCCTTTATGCTGAACGTCTCAGGGTCGAAATCCATTTTTACCGATGGAATCTCGATCTTTTGCGTAAGTTCTGACATTGTAATCAGGCCCTGGTTAAGGTCAACATAACCTTTTACGAGCCATTGCAGGAATATATCCTTCTGTGTATTGTCGTTCGATATATCAAGGTCTGTGCTTATTTTATTAACAGTAGCAGTGGTTTTACCCATAACTGTTTTCAACTCACCGCTGTTATACGATAAACTTATATGCGGTTGATCAGAGTGAACTGATCCGGGAGATAACGACACTTTCCCATGTGGAGAGGCAATAGCGATGGCCATGTCATCCATTCCGGCCAACATTGAATCCATGCTGAAGCTGCAGATAATATCAGGTATCCTGGTAGTATCTCTGATGTCTGATGTTTCGAGGATAAGTGACGATTTTTTTAGCGATGCATTATAGCTTGCAAGCTTTCCTGCCGTAATATTGTCCGAAATTATTGATGCAAAAACAAAACCGGTGTTTTTTGATAAAGGGTTATTGTCAGGCAATGCAAAATCGATCTTTGATCTGTCAGTTTTAAGTGATATACTATCATATTTAACATCAAAATCCGACAGGGTTATTGAACCTGACAATTTCATCTTTTCAAATTGCATCTTCTCAACCTGGCTCATTGTAAAGCGTGACTTAACCTGTCCCGATGCTTTTCCCCTTATCGTAGTCTTCATACTCTGCGGGATCATGCTGTTAAATTCATCGAGTGTTAATCCGGCACTTGTGGTAAGATTGCATGTAATATCTTTAAACAGATGAGTTACCATACCCTCGGTGCTGATGTTTGACTGGGGTGTTTTTGCCGTGAACCGGTTAATGCGGACGTATGAAAGTGAATCGCTGTTCAGATCAGTGTATATCCTTAAATCACCATCAACATCATGAAGTGGTAACGTAAAAGCGGAATACTTCAATGTCCCTTTTTCAAACAAGAGATGCATATCCATAAGCGGCATATGTGAACCATTATATATGCCTTTAATACTCCCATCCGACGATAACAATCCGTCAACATCCGTTCCGTTGAAATATGACTTATAGGAAGGTGGCACAAGTGCAATGATATTTTTAACCGGCCATGATGCAAGTTTATAGGTCAGGTCGGTAGAAATGTTCTTGCTTACAGTGTCATTTTCAATAGTCCCGTTAAGCAATAATTCCATATCATTTATTGAAGCCGTTGCGTTTTTTAGTTTTATAAACTGACGTGAAGTGTTGATATCTATCGGAAGATCAAACTGTACTGCTGCCTGCTGAAGGTATTTTTCTCCACCATAATCGAGTGATATCATTGAAGAGCTTACTTTAATATTGCCGCTCATATTATCCAGGATAACTGTTCCGTTAATTTTTGCACTCAGGTCACGGATTTCAGTGTTAAGCTTTTCTTTGGTATATTCAATCGATATCATTGAAGTGTTTACGGTAACATTGCCGCTTATACTATCGCGGGAAACTTTTCCGTTAATTTTTGCGCTCAGGTTACGGATTACAGTGTTAAGCTTCAATGACAGATCATTATAACGAAGGCTGACATCTTTCACTTCAATATTTCTTATGTCAATGAAAGGTAATTCGGTTTTAGTCGCGGCAGCGGGAGCCGGATTTGTATCCGGTGGCATGATGTTATAGTTAGTATGTCCGAGGCTGTCGGAATAAATGTTAACCGATCCGCCGTTCATCACCAACCCGATAAGAATGATATCTTTCCTTTTCCAGTATGCTTTTGCATCAACGACTCCAACCAGCTCATCGACCCTGACCAGGGTATCAGACATGGAACCCGTTACAGGGTTGATTAATGCGAAATCTCTGACCTTCAATCCAAAGTTAGGAAATGTGCTGAAGAATGTTAATTCCACTGAACCTATTTCCGACTTGCAGGTGATATATTTCGCAGCCTGTTTGCGGACTATCGGAGTGATCCTTGCAGGAGTGAATACAATCCAGATTACAACACTGATCGCAACGACCAGAACTCCCAGCAATGAAAGAAGAGAAATTAAAAAAATCTTTATGAATTTTTTCATAGAATATTCAATCCAATGATTAACAACTTATGAAATCAGTGATTTATTACTTGCCCACTTTGGTAAAGGAGAAGCTTTTCCCAAAATTATCATGGTATTTCAATGAAGTTGCAGTTAATTCCGTAACAGTGTATATCTTGGGTACGGAGCCACCCATCTGCAGGACGTGGATCTGTGTCAATAAATCTTTTACCAGTGTCCAGGTAAATGCCTGTGCTTCCGCTTCGGTTACATTATCGGCTGTATCCCAGGTTCCGCCTGTGCCGTTAGCAAGATATTTATAGAATAAAGTTCCTGACTGCCATTTTCCGGTCAGCAGAGTTTGATCGTAAGTTACATCCTCCTTTGTACATGAAACAGCAAGAAGAGTAATTACAGTAAGCATAGTGAGATATCGCAGTGTCTTTTTCATCATTTCAGCGGATTTAATAATAAATTGATTAATAATCATTCATTAAGGCAGTTAGAACTTCCAATAAAAATATTTCCGGTTAGATTTCAGTTCACAATATAATAAAAATTCGTCAAATAAAAAATAAGACTGGAGAACAGCAAAATATAGCAAAACAAAAATCCCGACATTCCTGAGAAGAAGGAATTATCGGGACTTTTCAACCAACTACACTTTTCATGTTCAAAAACGTCATTTTTGCTCCGGAGATGCTGGCTCCGGGATACCGGTATGAGATTCAAAAAACTTCTTCTGTTCAGGAGTAAGCAGGTTAAGGATTTTTTCCCTGTTAGCCTTCCTGAGATCCTTCATCTTGTTTGCCATATCCTCGTTGAGTTTTATCATCTCATCCTGCTGTGTTTTCCTGAGCTCCCCGATATCTTTCTTCTGCTTCTCTGTAATATTTGGAATCATATCCACCAATCGTCCCGTACCCATATTTCCGTGCCCCATGTGATTCATTGCCATTGGTTCCATACCTCTTCCCATTCTATCCATATTACATGATCCCATTCCCCGCCGCATGCCATACATTTCACCTCGTTGCATACCTTGCCGCATGCCTCTCATTCCACGTTGTGAATAGTTGTGGTGCAGGCAGATTCCTGCCATGCCGACTAATAAAATTAGTAGTCCTGCTCCGATAATTAATTTTACTGATGTTTTCATGTCTCTTAAGTTTTTATTAACCTCTTTTTATTTCTGATCTGCATTTAAATCTCTTCATGTCCCTCAGATCTTATATCAATGTATAGACAACAGAAAACCTGAATTCATTCTGGGAAAACAGTGTTTTTTATACTATTAACCTGATATTAACTAATGATTGCGGTACAGGGTAGGAGTTTCTCAGTCATTATTAACTTATACAATAAATTAATAAAAAAGTCTGTCCCTAATTAATTTCTTTCTATATTTGCATGTTATTTCATTCATTAATGGCTAAAAAAACACTTAATGACCGATATTTCAGACAAAGATTGGATTGCTGCAAGCGATACTACCCTTATGCAAACCTTAGGCGCTTTTATTAAAGATCAGCGCATCAGACAAAACAAGACACAGGGACAATTGGCAAAAGATGCAGGTATTGCACGCTCGACCCTGAGTTTGTGCGAAAGAGGGGAAAATACAAGCTTACTGGTATTTATTCAGCTTTTACGTGCATTAAAGCTTCTCCACCTGTTAAAGGAGTTCCGGCTAAGGCTGGAATTCAGTCCCCTGGAACTAGCTAAGCTTGAACGGTCAAAACGGATAAGGGTGCGGAATAAAGGTATAACCGGGAATAACCAGGCCTCTAAATCTGACTGGTAATTATGGAAACAGCATGGATAAATATCTGGAATACAAGGGTTGGGGCAGTTGCCTGGAACCCTTCCACAGGATTGGGGACTTTCGAATTTGAACCTTCCTTCATCAGCAAAAACCTCGATTTGGCGCCTTTGAAAATGCCTGTTTCGGAAGCAGGAAAACGTACTTTTACCTTCCCTGAAATGAGAAATAACTCAGCCTTTAAGGGTCTTCCGGGCTTGCTGGCTGATACATTACCCGACAAATATGGGAATGAGATAATTAATAACTGGCTGTCACGCAGGGGACGTCCCTCAAACAGCCTGAATCCGGTTGAAATGCTTTGTTTCATTGGGAAACGAGGTATGGGTGCATTGGAATTTGAACCCGATGAGTCAAAGCTATCAGCACGATCAACTAAAATTGAAATAAGCGACCTGGTGAAAATTGCAAACGATATCCTTTCGGGTCGTCAGGATTTTTCTACAGACATCACTCATAACGAAGAGAAAGCCCTGGTCGATATACTGAAGATCAGCACATCTGCCGGGGGAGCAAGAGCAAAAGCCGTAATTGCTTTTGACCCTGTAACAAAAGAGGTACGCAGCGGACAGGCAGAAGTACCGAAGTCTTTTGAACACTGGATTATTAAATTTGATGGTGTTGCCGACAACCAGTTTGGGGCGTCATATGGCTATGGACGTGTGGAAATGGCTTATCATCTGATGGCAAAAGACGCAGGAATTGAAATGGCTGAATGCAGGCTTCTTGAAGAAAACAAAAGGGCACATTTTATGACCCGGCGATTCGACCGGGAGCCCGGCAAAGGCAAGATCCATATGCAGAGTTTTTGCGCAATGCAGCACTATGATTTCAATGAAGTAAATCTGTACAGTTACGAACAGCTTTTTGAGACAATGCGGATGCTTGGGCTCCCCTATCCGGAGGCTGAACAGTTATTCAGACGGATGGTGTTCAATGTGCTCGCACGTAACTGTGATGATCATACCAAGAACTTTGCTTTTTTGATGGACAAGAGCGGCCAATGGAAATTATCTCCTGCATTTGACCTTTGCTATTCATATCGTCCGGGAAGCGTCTGGGTAAGCCAGCAATCGCTCAGCGTAAATGGGAAAAGACAAAATATTACCCGCGAGGATCTTCTGTCAGTGGCAAAACAGATGAATATAAAAAGAGCCCTGCACATAATTAATCATGTTAATGATACTGTAAACAACTGGCAAAATTATGCTGAAGAGACCCACGTGGATTCAAAGTTGAACTCGACAATAAATTCGACACTGTCAGACCTCAATCGTTAAGGGGTATTGGTTTGCGATACCACAATTGAAAAAAATCCGTTTGTAAAATAAGATGTAAATGGATTTGTTCCCTAAATTAATATACTGAGTCCCGGTGTGGCAGCACCAATCGGCTACTCACATCTTGGTATAGAAAAGTACCTTAATTCTGAGTCACTTAATAATGAACTGCGAATTACACCGAATGGATTCCTCGGCCTCTATTATACCAGGCAGGTGGCTTCCGGAATAATGAGCGATCTCCTCACCTTTCAGAATTCTAATATCTCCAAACCAGTCTTAAATGCCATATTGCGTATACTGCTGGATCTCTGTTACCTCGTTATTATAGTTAAACATTTCGCGATTCAATGCATCGCGTTTGCGCTCAATCTTTCCTTCCTTTGAGAGGTTCGGTTTTCCGTGTCTTTGCAATTCTATTTCGCACAGGTCGGTAACAATAACCTCAAGACATCGTCGCGAACAGAGCATAACAACATTTGGATCATCTGTCCTGATCAATTGGCACACAAAGAGACGCGAGAAATACAGAGTTCCACGGAGGATTTCTAATGGCCTCAGAGAATTTTCTTTAATAACTTTCTTTGTTTCAAGACAAAGAACGTAACATTAATGTCTATAATTATATAATTCTTTCTGAAAATTATGTAACAGAATGCCGGATTTAAGGCCCGACCTTTGGACTTGAAAGAATTATTCACATTAAGGCCAGGCAACAGTGGAACTGAAGAATAATCTAATAATTATTAAAGATGAAAACAAAAATTCTATTGACACTATTCGCTTTAATGATAAGCGGTGCTATAGCTTTTGGACAGGACACTCTTAAAACTGAAAAAAAGCAGACAACAAAACATTTACCCGAGATGCAAAAAGATTCAGTATATTATACCTGTACAATGCATCCCGATGTAAGGCTGGCTAACGCGGGTAAATGTCCGGAATGCGGTATGGATCTTGTAAAGAAAACCGTTAAGAACGAAGCTAAAGGAAATAAATCTGATGCATTAACTTCCTACGTGTGCCCCATGCATCCCGAAGAAACATCCGAGAAGCCGGGTAAATGCCCGAAATGTGGAATGGCGATGGTAGCTAAAAAGTAAAGTTACCGGGCTGGGAACTTATTCTGATCGTAGTGTACATACCGGGTTGGTTGTGGCGGCTCTGCAGGATTGATACCCAAATGCGGCTAAAGCAATTAAGCTTAAAAAAAAAAGCGCAAAAATCCACCCCAAAATACCTATTTGATAAGCAAAAGTTTCCAGCCATTTTTTTCATTATAAATTAAGATACCGGACAGGCAATTACAGCCGGCATCAAAATCAGCTTAGTTAAATCAGCTGTAAATAACCACATTATCTGGCCGATGTCAGATTCTTTTACTTTCCTCAACCCGATTTCTTTCTTACATCGTTCAGATGAAAAGAATGCCAGACCGAATAAACCAAGACAACTTACAAGAAAAGCTAACCCCATAAATATTGCCGGAATCTTACTAATGCTGAGCTCTCCTCCATACTGCAGGTTGATACTGTCTGCAACAAAATATTATTCAAACAAATCATCCGGTGCTTTCTCAACCCATGACAATCATCAGGTTATATCTGTAAGTGATTATTCGATTTGTTTCAAGGAGGACTTCCACGGCAAATGACTCAAAAGATAAGGTAGTGAATATTTACTTCTGGAAATTATTCTCATCATAACAAATAAGCAACTAGTAAAAATCATTATAAAATTTTGCTATTTTTACAAACTGAATCTAATTTATCGGGGTGTGGCGCAGTTGGTAGCGTACTACGTTCGGGACGTAGGGGCCGGAAGTTCGAGTCTTCTCACCCCGACAAATGGAAATGCCTGGCACGAAAGTGCCGGGCTTTGTTTTTCCATTTCGTTGAAAGCATGCTTTCAATGACTTTACCGCTTTAGCAGTAAAATGTCCATTTTAATGATAAAAAGAGGATTGTTAATCTCAATATTACTGCCATAGCAGTAAATATCCGACAAATGCTTGTTAGTTTGAATTTAACTGACTATATTTACCGCTACAACAGTAAAAAATGATACAATCTCAAGAATTAGCAGATGTTATTAGGATGCATCGAAAAGCAGCCAAATTAAGTCGTGACAAATTAGCTGAAATGTCTGGTGTTGGTAAAACTGTGATTTACGATATTGAGAATGGGAAGGAAACTATACAATTGAATACCTTACGAAAAGTACTTAGTGTATTGAACATCAAAATAGAATTAACAAGTCCGCTAATGGATAATTTACGAAAAATCGAGAATGAGAAAGGCTAAGATATATGTTAAAGGAGTTGAGGCAGGAACTTTGACTGAATTACAACAAGGGAAAGATTATCTATTTGAATACCTTGACGGTTATGAAGGTCTTGAAGTCTCAAGGACGATGCCTAAAAATGTTAAGGTGTATAAGTTCGATATATTCCCACCATTCTTCGATGGATTACTACCAGAAGGAATACAATTGGAGGGATTGTTGAAAATTAAAAAAATCGACAGGAACGATCATTTCTCACAATTAATTGCAGTTGGGGATGACATGGTTGGAGTTGTTACCGTAAAAGAAATTGTAGAATGAACCTATGCCCAATAACATATACGCCCTGTGGTGAAAGCCGATACAGCGAAGCAGGTCTTAAACTCTTAAGCACTGGTCTGAGGACACTAAAAGACCTTGAATATACGGCAGAAGAACAAAGGAAAGAGGCTTTCAACCGTGCAGCAAAAATGTCAATTCAGGGAGTCCAGCCTAAGTTAAGTGCTTTACTGAGTATTAAGGATGAAAAATTCATTCTTGTAGATAAAGGCGGTAGATATATACTTAAACCTCAACATCAAATATATATTCAGTTGCCAGAGAATGAAGACCTTACAATGAAATTGGCAAACGAGATCGGGTTGGAAATACCTATTCATGGCTTATTGTGGTCAAAGGATAACACATTAACTTATTTCATCAAACGATTTGACAGGAAGGGACAGAATGATAAAGTTCCTGTTGAAGATTTTGCTCAATTGGCTGGTTTAAGCAGAGATACGAAGTATGATTATAGTATGGAAAAGATCGTTAAGTTGATCGATGATTATTGCACATTCCCTGCTATTGAGAAAGTAAAATTGTTTAAGCTGGTCATATTTAATTATTTAGTCGGCAATGAAGACTCGCATCTTAAAAACTTTTCCATTATTACCGATGATAATCAGATAAGGTTATCTCCTTGTTACGATTTGGTTAATTCCACAATAGTATTAAAAGAACAAGATGAAGAAATTGCTTTGCCTTTGAAAGGTAAAAAGAAACATCTAACCCGTAATATTTTGGTTAATTACTTTGGAATAGGAAGATGCGAACTAACTGAAAAGAGCGTTGAAAAAGTTCTGGAGACAATAACTTTGGCAATTCCTAAATGGAAGACATTGATCGATATTAGTTTTTTATCAAAAGACATGAAAGTCAAATACCTCGATTTATTGGATGAACACCTAACTACCCTGAATATATGATAAGTTAACCACTGGAAGTTCAAACTGAGAGAGAAATAGTCAGTGTGAGATCATTTGACTATTAATTAGTTGACCCACTACATCCCTACAAGCCAGTTAAAGTACCGTTATTCCTGCATTCTGAACATTTCCAGTGAATATCATTATTATCCAAATCAATCTCACTCGAAATTATACCAAAACATCTTTTTCTAAAGCATCTTATACCTGTTGAGGTTAATGTGGAAGGTAGTGTTTTCATTGTTTCATCAATGACAAGCGAAAAGAAAGCCGATATCTCTCGTGCTTCTTTTGGTATTGGTTTTTGAATGTTCGCTGTGTTATAAGTGGAGTCCTTCATATAGTAAATATAGAGTTAAATTCAGAAAAGATTCAATTGATCTTTCGACTATCACTCATCCTTAGACTTCCGGGATTCAAAAATAAGTTTTTCTTATGAAGATTTTTCTTTCCTGCCCCGGTAATACTATTTCTCTTTAGCTTTATCGTACGCTATTGCAACCGCTTGCTTTTGAGCCTTCTTCATAGACTTCGGGTGGCTTGTTCCTATTGTTCCAGTCTCCTTGTATTCATGAAGTAACTCGTGAATGTTTGCACTGATTGCTTTCTTTGACTTTCCTTTTTTTAGTGGCATATGCTTGTGATTATAATGATGTTTCCGGAATAATCTTTTGTTTGATTTTCAGTGGTTCCTGACCTTTAAATATAGCATCTGTAAAAAATCAAATTTAGGCATGATTGCAGGTATTATTGTTATAAAATTTATTAGATAAATTACATAATTCACACTTTCTAATGTACTCATTCGGCCAACCACGGGGTTACAGGGATCTAATGCGGAGTTATCTTGCCATGTTTAATTTCCAGTACAATTTTGTTGGAGTTCTTTGAAATTCTTTAGAAAATGATTGGACAGTTCAGCTTTTTCCAATGATATCCAATAATTATTGGATTCACCGCAGACTTCGGATGCTGTTTAGAGTTTTAAAATGTCGTAGAGACTTGTTTTGGTAGAGTCAAAGGTTTCCATATTACAGTTGATTATTAGCCATTTTCTTTGATATTAATAATATTTGTTATATATTCGCAGCGCTCATCTTACCTCACTTAGGAAGAAGGAGTTTCGGAGGACGATACATCTTGATATGTACCGTCCTCCGCGTTTTATAGGATATCCTGAAGTTTCTTTTTCATTTTTTTCTTCATCTCTTTTTCTCCATAAGATCGATTTAAATAATAGGCAGAGAGTAAATAATAGTCAGTATTGCTACGCTGTGGTTCCATTACAATAACATATTTCATTCTTACATTATAGACATAGGTTCTAAAGACCGTCTTACTTTTATCTCTTTCCTCCGTACTGAAAACTTCAATAGTTTCCTTAATCTTTTCATCAATGTGAGGTCTAATCCAATGAAGCCTGCGAGATCGATACATTTCAAATTCTCGTCTCTTGTATTTCTTCCCGTTTTCACCAACCGCTTCAACTTCCTCTGTGGTTAGATGTTTGAATAATGCCTGCATTGGGATTTCTTCACTTTTGGTCGGTCTTATTAACTTTGATCGGAAATTAAATTTTGGATTATCCTCAATATCTCTTTTAAAAATCAACATCAAAGATCTTGTCCTACCATGATCATGAAGATGTCCAAGTTCAAGTAATTCAGGATATATTTTAACCAGGTTAAAGGGCATATCACTTTATTTTAGTTCAATAAAAAAAAGATTAAACTTATCGTTGCTTTTGGGTGTCGTGCGGTCTAACGGGTATTTGGAGTGTTTCTTCAATTTCTCAATAATTTTCAGCTTAGCAGTAACTTGTTTTTCTCCTCGGAGATTATAATTTATTGCTCCCATTAAAACATCTGCAAGTTGCATAAGTACGCTCTCATGTGAACGAATGAATTGGAGATTCCTGATATTTCCATATTTTACATTTAAAATTTCACGCAGCTTAGTATTTTTTTTGTAACTACATGTATCTTTTATATCCAGGTAAATATTATATGTATACTCCATATTGATTTTATGGTGCAATAGTTGATAATACATCCGATAATAAAAATCATTGTATGTGAAATCCATTTTTTTGTTATCGATTCGGGATTTTTCGACAATTACTGCACGAAAATTCATATCAGACGCAAAAAAATAATCCAATAATTCAGTATAGAAATTATAGTTTGAATCTGACAATTTAGACCACTTTATCTCTCCTTTGAAATTGTATTCCTGAATTAATCTCCGAATGTTTTGCGAATGCAGACGGACCTGAGGCCAGGCAGAACTGATATATGAAATAATCATGTAAGGAAACCCATCGTTTTCAAGATGAGTACTTTCGTCACAATAAAAATTAAACGTCTTATTTTGCATCTTAAAGGTTATTTTTATTGATCAATAATAAAATGAGAATATAGTTTAATCAAACAATCCCCCATGTCCTTCTTCCGGCTCATTGACCTGGTCCCCAGTAGACTTTTTTTCCCCGATTTCTTCGTATAGCTTTTCTTATCCCACAGCCCCGCCTTTACCTCTTCCTCATGGTTCTTATGGTTTAGTACAAGAAGTCTCTTTAATAAATCTTTCCGTGCGTCTGGGTGTATCGTAAAACGTAACCGGTCATTCTCAGAAGATTCTCCAATTCGTAAAAATCATGTTTAAGATCAATATCTTTCCATTCATAGGCTGCGAGAACATTATTGTCCATTTCAACATGCAATGCAATTCACGGAGTTTAATTATACCTGAGTATTCTGGCCAATGTGTACCGTGATTCTGGAGTAAAGTGTACAATCCAAAAAGGGATTAATTTGTAACATAAATATAACTCATTTTTTCTTTCTAAGCGATTCTCCGTAAGCATTCGGACAACCACGGGTTTACAGGGATCTGGCGCGGAGTTATCTTGCCATGTTTAATTTCCAGTACAATTTTGTTGGAGTTCTTTGAAATTCTTTAGAAAAGGATTGGACAGTTCAGCTTTTTCCAATAATATCCAATAATTATTGGATTCACCGCAACCAGATAACCAGTCATTTACAGTAGATGCGGGTAAGAGTTCCTGATAGAACTCATCGCGCTCCCCTTCCCTGTTCCCTTGTTTAGCTTTTTTCGCCAATAATAGTAGGAGGATTTTGGAATGCCTTCGTTGGCTCAAAAAGCGGTTATGTTAAGCCCTGTCTCCTTTTGTCTTTTGATTAGCTCCAGAATTTTTGATTCGTTTATCATCTGTTTATGTTTTGGCTAAAAATAATCAGCCGCGACAACTGTAAAAAGATGTATTACGCCGGATGCTTACATCCAGGATTGATATAAAGCGTATGCAATAGGTATCAGTTTTTGAAACAATATTGCCGCAAGAAAAATTATTATATAAA
>JANYJP010000111.1 GCA_025358455.1 Bacteroidales bacterium | reverse complement strand
TCCGGGTGTGAACCAGGTCTTTATCCAGGGAATGGCATTTAATCCCTCCTCAGTTACGGTTTCAGTAAACACATCAATAACCTGGATAAATAAAGATGCAGTTAATCATACGGTTACCAGCGATACAGGTTTATTTGACAGCGGGACTCTGGCTGCTAATGGAACTTACAGCTATACTTTTACGGCTGCAGGCACTTATTCATACCACTGTAAATTACATTCTTCAATGATTGCCACAATTATTGTCACAGCAGCGACAACACCTAGCATGCCGAGCACACCAAGTACTCCAAGCACTCCGAGCACAACTCCCGGATATTGAACAGGAGTTTTTTAAATTACGGAGAGAGCCTTCTGAAGATTTTATGCAGAGGTTAATTATCCTTAAGACACCGGACTGAAAAGTCACAAAAGTTTTCACTTCGGTATCTGTATATATTACTTAGCTTCTAACGTACGTTCCAAAAGAATACGCTTGATTTAAATTTTCCTGTTGCGGCCTCCAATTGTGAGAATACCTGATAAAAGTGTCTGGTTAAAAGTAATTATTAATCTTAAAAACCATAAATCGGTTAAATAATTAATTTGCTGAAGTGAATCTATTCATTATTTTTGTCAGGTTTTAAAAATTGCGGGAGTAGCTCAGGGGTAGAGCATCAGCTTCCCAAGCTGAGGGTCGAGGGTTCGAATCCCTTTTCCCGCTCAAATAAAAGGCTGTGACAACAGCCGTTTTGTAATTTTTACAGACCGACTCGGGTTTACCTTTAGGAGGGATGTAGAAATTACAATAAATAGCCACGCAAGTGGCTTTTTTATTTGATAGCACCCCCCCTTGGGAACGTTGTGCCGCAGGCGCAACAATCCCTTTTCCCGCTCAAATAAAAGGCTGTGCAGGCAATCTTTTATTTTTTACTCAGACCGAAATCCAATTCTTTATAAAACTGCTCAAGGTACTTCTCAAGTATTTTATGCCTCTCATCTGCTATCTTACATCCTGTCGGTGTGTTCATCATACCTTTCAGCTTCAGGAGCTTCTTATAAAAATGTCCTATAGTTGATTTCTCATCTTCTTTATCAAGAGGATTGTATATTTGATTATTCCTGAATCCCCCATAATTAAATGCTCTGGCAATGCCTATGGCTCCGATAGCATCAAGCTTGTCAGCATCCTGGATAACATAAAGCAACGGATCATCTACATTGCCTGTTTTGTTTTTATTGCTGAATGATACATTCTTTATTACGCTTAAAACCTGATCCATTATATCTGACATTCCACCCTTCACCATGAAATCCCTGATCAGTTTATAGCCTTGTTCACTATTTCCTGATGCAAATTTAGAATCTGCTGTATCATGCAGCAATGCAGTGATCTCAACTGTGAATGGATCAGCCAGCGATTCATTTTCATTAATAAATAAAGCCAGGTTTCTTACTCGTATAATGTGCCACCAGTCATGGCCACTGTCATAACCTTTCTGATTTTGCCTGACAAACTCCTCTGTCATAAAAATTTGTTCGTTCCTGTTCATTGCTTCGATTTAAATTGTTTATAATCAATGTAAGGGGGGTGAGTACATTCTTTACAAAGGAAATCAATAACTTTGCAATCGGAAACCAAATTTACTTTTCCAAAGGTAGATTCTTTATAAATGAATTATGAAGGCAGCGATAATAACAATAGGAGATGAACTTCTTATAGGGCAGACAACAGATACCAATTCAGCATGGATGGGTGCCGAATTAAGTAAGGCCGGGTTTGATGTTTACCGGATTACAAGTATTCATGACAGGAGGGAAGATATAATCTATGCTTTAAATGAGGCAGCCGGCAAAACTGACGTAGTCCTGATAACCGGAGGACTGGGACCCACAAGTGACGATATAACAAAACAAACTCTTTGTGAATTTTTCAATACACGGCTGGTAATGAATATTGAGGTTCTCAGTATGATTGAAGCTATGTTGATCCAGAGAAATTTTCCGATGAATGAAAATAACCGCCGCCAGGCTGAGGTGCCTGAAACATGCAGAGTGCTTAAAAACGCTACCGGCACTGCTCCCGGAATGTGGTTTGAACAGGATGGGACCATATTCATTTCAATGCCTGGTGTACCTCACGAGATGAAATACCTGATGACAGAGCATGTTCTGCCTGAATTGAACAAACGCTTCACATCACAAATTATAATTCATAGAAATATAATGACATATGGAACATTTGAATCTAAACTTGCAGAGATACTTACCTCTTTTGAATCCGGATTGCCAGAAAATATTAAACTAGCCTATCTTCCGGCCTCCGGAATAATTAAACTAAGGCTGACAGCTACGGGAAGCCAGAAAGAAACATTGAACAAGCTGATAAACGATCAGGTAAGCAACTTGTATAAAATTATTCCGGAATTTATTTACGCAGAAGATGAAGAGTCGCTTGAAATGGTCATCGGAAGACTTCTGAAAGCGAAAAACCAAACCGTTTGTACAGCTGAAAGCTGCACCGGTGGTGGAATCGCCCACATGATAACAAGCATTCCGGGAAGTTCAGATTATTATAAGGGTTCAGTGGTTGCTTATTCAAACTCTGTTAAAACGCAATTACTTGGAATACACGAAGATAGCATTAACAAGTTTGGTGCTGTCAGCGAAGAAGTTGTACGTGAACTTGCCATGGCCGTGAGGAAGTTGCTGAAATCAGATTATGCTGTTGCTACTTCAGGAATTGCAGGTCCGGCCGGGGGAACAGAAGCAAAGCCGGTCGGAACACTCTGGATGGCTGTCGCATCAGAAAAAGGAGTTGTCACGGAAAAACTGGTTTTCGGGAACGACAGAACTATTAATATAATGAGGTTCTCACTTGCCGCGCTGAATCTTCTTAGAAAGCAGATAATCAGCCAATAGCCTGCATTTCTTCCTTATGGTCAAAAAAAGTAGATTAAATATTTGTTTAATAAGATAAAAATCACGTATTTTGCGCTTCGTTTAAAAAGGTCGAACGTTAGTTAAGAAGTAAAACAAACATCCATGTCAAGAATTTGTCAGGTTACAGGGAAAAAGGCGATGGTCGGAAACAACGTTTCGCACTCTAAGAGAAGGACTAAGAGAAAATTCTATCCTAATCTTTTTGTTAAAAAATATTATCTCCCGGAAGAGGAGAGGTGGATTTCGCTTAAAATTTCAGCTTCAGGTATCCGTCTCATCAGCAAAAACGGACTCACCAAAGTCCTTAAAGAAGCAAAAGAAAAAGGTTACATTTTGAATTATTAAAAAGAATAGAAAATGGCAAAAAAAGCTAAAGGTAACAGACAGCAGGTAATTCTGGAATGTACCGAACATAAAGAAAGTGGACAACCGGGTACATCAAGATATATTACGACAAAAAACAGGAAGAACACTCCTGACCGTCTTGAAAGGAAGAAATACAATCCTATTCTTAAAAAACATACACTTCACAGAGAAATC
>JANYJP010000122.1 GCA_025358455.1 Bacteroidales bacterium | reverse complement strand
TTTCAATATATTTCCTACTCTTCATCTTTTTTATCCCCGACTCAACGTGTACTGCCTGCTCCCTCGTCTCACATGGTATAAGTAAATATATTCCCCAGTCAGAAGCTTTATAAGTATATGACTTCCCACCAAAAGAACCAGAATGGGGACACATGGATTTTCAGTCCATTGCTCTACCTCCCGATAGCTATACTAATCACAGCATACCATAAGTCAAACATTATCTAATAATTACATAATTGTCATAATACCTGGTGTGCAAATTTGTATTGGGACTACTATTAACAAAACTTTTTGGAGTACCATAATGGGATAAGGAGATCCCTCGCTTCGCTCTGGATGACAATGCCCTTGAGGAGCACAGGGGGGGGCAGAAGTGGCGATTCGAAGGTGAATTGCTTACTTAAACAATAGGATACGCGAATCGCCACTTCCGCCCCCCATAACTATCTATTTATCATGTCATTCCGAGCGAAGCGAGGAATCTCCACTAGTCGTTACAGGACTTTGTAAATAATTTAATATTTGACACTTCAAATAATGCATATTGTTTGGTGTACATATTTGTATAACGACTCATATGAAAAACTTTCATAAGTCAAACATTAAAACTTTAATGAAAAAATTTCTATTTGGAATCATTTTAATGAAATGGTACATTTGCATCCTTATTAATAAAAGCAGATGGATCTCCTCCTTCACACACTTGATAATGGCATCAGACTTGTTCATTACAGGATACCCGGACTGGTAGCTCATTGTGGAATTATAGTAAATATTGGCTCACGCGATGAGAATGAACAGGAGCATGGGGTAGCTCATTTTATTGAACACATGTTGTTTAAGGGCACAAAGAAAAGAAAAGCATATCACATCCTGAGCCGGCTGGAAGATGTAGGGGGTGAATTGAATGCTTATACCACAAAAGAAGAAACAGCCATTCACGCGTCATTTCTAAAAGAAGATTATGAGAGAGCTATCGAACTGATTAGCGATATTACATTCAATTCGGTTTTTCCCGAAAAAGAGATAGAAAAGGAAAAAGATGTGGTAATTGAGGAGATTAACTCCTATCTCGACAGCCCTTCCGAGCTGATTTTTGACGATTTTGAGGAACTTATATTTTCAAATCAACCAATAGGACGGAATATTCTTGGTACACCTGAATCTGTAAAAGCATTTTCACAAAAGAAAATATCAGATTTTATATCAAAAAATTATAACACCCGCGAAATGGTATTCTGTTCGGTTGGGAATATTACTGATGAAAAAATACTCAAACTCTTCAAAGCATGCTTTGGAAATATAGTCACAAATAACACAGAGATAAGATCTAATAAGTCATGGTTGTACAAACCTGACTCTCTAATAAAGAAAAAGGATACATTCCAGAATCATTGCATAATAGGAAACCTCGCATATGATCTGAAAGACAAACGTAGAATGGGAATGTTCCTTTTGAATAATATTCTGGGAGGACAGGGACTGAACTCAAGACTTAATCTTTCTCTACGTGAAAAAAACGGTCTTGCATATAATGTTGAATCGAGCTATAACCCTTATTGCGATACAGGAATATTTTCAATTTATTTCGGAACCGATGCCCGGTACCTTAATAAAAGTATTTCTATAGCCATGGCAGAACTGAAAAAACTCCGTACCTCAAAGCTCGGTGCGATTCAGCTAAGTAAAGCCAAAAACCAGATTAAAGGCTATCTGGCCAGAGGTTACGAAAACCATGAAAGTTTAATGCTAAGTCTTGGTAAAAGCCTTCTCGTATTTGATAAAATTGACAGTATTGAGCTTATCTGTAAACAGATCGATGAAATAACATCGTCTGAATTGCTTGAGACTGCGAATGACATTTTTGAACCTACGAAAATATCGACTCTTATATACAAATGACCCCCCCATGCCCCCCTAAAGGGGGGTTGGTACTCGAATGTGAAAATATTTTCATTAAAAGCTAGAGCGAGCCCCCCTTTAGGGGGGGTGGGGGGCAAAAATACAAATCGGAAAAGGATTAACCATGAATAAAAAGCTTGAACAATACATCGAAGAGTACTCGTCACCTGAAGATCCTGTTCTTGAAGATCTTTACAGACAGACTCATATCCGGTTTATTAATCCGAATATGGCCTCTGGTCATCTGCAGGGAAAACTTCTCGAATTTATTTCAAGGATGGTAAGTCCGCAGAATATTCTTGAGATAGGAACATTCACTGGCTATTCGGCAATATGTCTTGCCAAAGGTCTTAAACCCGGAGGTAAACTTATAACAATTGAACTCAATGATGAGCTTAATTCATTCTCGCAATCTTATTTCGAAAGGGCTGGTGCAGAATCAAAAATAATTCAGATGACCGGAAATGCCCTGGAAATTATTCCAGGACTGGTTTATATGTTCGATCTTGTATTTATTGATGGTGATAAAAGAGAATACTGTGAATATTTCAGACAAATAATCGGTAAAGTTAAACCAGGAGGATTCATTCTTGCCGATAATGTGTTGTGGGGCGGACAGGTCCTTGAAAAGGAAACCACCGATCCCCAGGCAAAAGGGATAATCAATTTTAATGAAATGATCAGGAACGAGACAACCCTTGACGAGGTTATTATACCGCTTCGGGATGGACTTATGCTAATCCGCAAAAAGGAAAAATAAGTGGTACAGTTTTTGCGTTATCTTAAATAAATAATTACAATGAAAAAATTAATATTTCTTGCTGTATTGATAATCGGAGTTCTTCCGGTTAGTGCACAGACCAACAAAACTAATCAGCCTGAGAGTGCGGCTACGACCGCCACCTTAAAATCGTCTAGCCGGTTATTTGCAGCTAAGGATGATCTTACATCTGTTATTCTTGTTATTCCATCAGGTTCCACAGTAACCGTTCTGGGGTCTGACAGCACTTACTTACATATTACATTTGAAGAAAATGACGGGTATATTCTCAAACGTCAGGCTTTGATCGATAAGAAGCCTGATACTATCACTTCCCAACAGGTAAATGCTCAAAAACAAGTTCAGGAAACACAACAGGCACAGCCTGAAGAAGTGAGCAGATTTTCATATCTGGAAGACAAATATGGAACAAATATGGCAGCAAAGCTCAACTCCGGAAAGATCTGGAAGGGGATGAACGCGGAGATGGCTAAGGACAGCTGGGGTACTGCAGACAAAATTAACAGGGTTATCAGCGGAAATATTATTAAAGAAGAATGGATATTTAAAAACACCTGGCTTTATTTTGAGAATAATACGCTGAAAGATTGGGGTCCAATCCGAAAATAAAGAAATCGTAAACATATACCGGTAAAAAGAAAAGGTGCCCCGAAAGGCACCCTTTTTATTTAAGCCTACTTTTTAGTTTTCGGCGAAGCTTTAGTTGCACCGGCTGGCGATTTCTTGCCTGTACTTGGTGCAGCTTTTTTGGAACTTGCTTTTGTTGCCATTTTTGTCTAATGTATTTAGTCCCAGCCAATGGAGTGGAACTCTCTCCAGGAAAAGGTTGTGATTATTCCTTAAGACAAAATTAATACTATTCTTATTTAATCTAATTATACATAAGTGTTTTTTTATTAACACTTGCAAAACTAAATTTGTTAATAACCCTGGCAAGCTTTCTGGCTAAGAATCCTCTCCAGAGCTCATTAGATCATCAAATGGGAAGTGTTATGGAAAAAATAATATCAGGATTTTTGTAATTTGGAAGTCAGGAATACTTTTAAAATATTCCTCTAATAAAAAAAGCCGCATTCTCATACGGCATTTTTGAGCGGGAGACGGGACTCGAACCCGCGACCCCGACCTTGGCAAGGTCGTGCTCTACCAACTGAGCTACTCCCGCAAAATCACGCGCAAAAATAAGCATTTTTTTTAATTTTCAAAACCCCATGATTATTTCTTTACTATGCAGCACTCATTGAACCGCGGAAGGTTCAAATCAAGAATCATACTAACTTTTAATATTAAATACCAATCAACTGTTAAATAATGTTATAAGCGTCTTTTAGTTCAGGTTTTATCTTACCTTAGGGACTTAAAAATCAGTAGAAAAAATAAATTTTAAATTAAATAATTATGAGACGATTATTTTTAATGGTCATGATGTTGATGGCAATTTGCCTTTTATCATTTGTACCACAGAAAAAAGAGACTGGTTTATCAATACCTTTTGAGAAGTATAAACTGCCAAACGGCCTGACAGTTGTACTTAATGTAGATAAATCAGATCCTATAGCTGCGCTGGCTGTCTATTATCACGTGGGATCAAGCCGTGAAGTACCCGGGAAAACCGGTTTTGCTCACCTTTTTGAACATATGATGTTTCAGAAATCCGAGAATATCGGTGAAGATCAGTATTTTAAAAATATTCAGGGAGCAGGTGGAACCCTTAACGGAAGCACCAACCAGGACAGGACCAATTATTATGAGGTTGTTCCCAAAAATGCACTTGAAATGGCTATGTGGATGGAATCCGACAGGATGGGTTACCTTGAAAATACAGTCACAAAATCTGCACTTGTTAACCAGCAGAATGTTGTTCAGAATGAAAAACGTGAAAGTGTGGACAATGCTGCTTATGGTTTTAATCAGGGTTTAATCGGAAAGAACCTTTATCCGAAAGGACATCCTTACAGCTGGACAGTGATCGGAGAAATGGAAGATCTTACAGCTGCTACAGTTGATGACGTTAGAGCTTTTCATAAAAAATTCTACGCCCCTAATAATGCCACAGTTGTTATATCAGGAGATATAAATAAGGAAGAGGTAAAGGCGATGGTGAATAAATACTTCGGCGAGATTCCCACGGGTGCGAATATAGAGAAAAGAGGTCCGATGCCAGCAACCCTGGGTTCAACCATAAAGCTTTATCATGAAGATAATTTTGCCAAAGCTCCTCAGCTGACAATGGTATTTCCATCAGCTGAACGGTACTCTAAAGATTCTTATGCACTAAACTTCCTTGGAGACTTGCTTGCAGGCTCTAAGAAATCTCCTCTCTATGTAATATTGGTAAAAGACAGAAAACTTACATCCAGGGTTATGACCAGAAATGGGTCACAGGAGCTGGCCGGAAGTTTCATGATATCGGTTGGAGCCAACCCTGATGTCAATCTTACCGAGGTTGAAAAAGCGATATTTGAAGGATTTGCAAAATTTGAAAAAGATGGTTTTAGTGAAGAAGATCTGACACGGATTAAAGCCGGCTTTGAGACCAGGTTCTATAACTCATTTGCCAGCGTTCAGGGCAAAGCTTTTCAGTTTGCAGAGTATACCATGTTCACCGGAGATCCGGAATATTACAAAAAAGATCTTGCAGCAATTCAGGCTGTCACAATGGCTGATATAAAAGCTGTGTATAATAAGTATATCAAGGGTAAAAATTTTATAGAAACAAGTTTTGTACCGAAAGGGAAAGTGTCCCTTATTGTTGAAGGTGCTAAAAATTCCGGAATTGTTGAGGAAGATGTGACAAAAGCTGCTGAGGTGAAGGCTGATGTAACAAAAGAAGAGCCGATTGTAAAAACATCAACAAAATTAGACCGTTCAATAATGCCTGAAATTGGTCCCGATCCGGAAGTTACAATTCCGTCACCATGGAAGACTTCGCTTTCGAATGGTATTAAAGTTTGGGGTATAGGACAGAATGAGCTTCCACTGGTCCAATATTCCGTAGTAATGGATGGCGGTCACATGCTTGACAAAATTGAAAAATCAGGTGTTGCAAACCTGGTTGCCTCAATGATGAATGAGGGAACTAAGAACAAAACCCCTGAACAGCTTGAAGATGCAATCGGATTACTTGGAGCATCGATAAGAGTATCTTCATCAAATGAAGATATTTCGGTAGAGGTAAGTTCAATGACAAAGAACTTTGAGAAGACCCTTGCCCTGGTTCAGGAGATCCTCCTTGAACCTAGATGGGATGCTGAAGCTTTCGCTCTGGCAAAAAGCCGAATTATTAACAATCTGAAGCGCAATGCAGCGAGTCCTGATTATCTTGCTTCGAACACTCTGAATAAGCTGATTTTCGGAGATAATATCCTTGCAACAGATGCAACAGGTACAGAAGCTTCGGTAGCAGCAATAACAATAGATGACCTTAAAGATTATTATAATAAATATCTTTCTCCGTCTATCTCTAAATTCCTTATTGTAGGAGATGTCAATCAGTCAAGAGTAAAAGCTGCCCTGGCAGATCTAAACCTGAAATGGATGCCAAAAGTTGTTGTAATACCTGAGATAAAAGTTCCGGGATCACCTGATAAGTCGCAGATTTATTTTGTAGATGTTCCGGGGGCAAAGCAATCTGTTATAGCAATCGGGGCTCCATCACTTCCAAGAACTGATCCTGATTTCTTTCCGGCAACTGTTGTTAATTATAAACTGGGAGGATCATTTAATGGCATATTTAATCTTATTCTCAGGGAAGAAAAAGGATTTACATATGGAGCCAGATCGAATATTGCCGGCGAAAAAAATTATGGAACTTTTATTGCTACCTCCCGGGTTCGAACAAATTCAACACTTGAGTCTGTTACAATATTCAAAACCGAAATGGAGAAATACAGGAAGAGCATTCCCCAGGAATACATAGATTTTACAAAATCTTCACTTATGAAAAGCAATGCTTTGAGGTTTGAGACTTTAGGTAATCTGCTCAGTATGCTGAATACTATGACATCATTCAATCTCCCTGATGATTTCATTAAGCGGGAAGAGAAATTTATCAAAGATCTCACGATTGAAAAAGAACTGGCATTGGCTAATAAATACATTGATCCTGCAAAAATGTACTATGTTGTTGTAGGCGATGCTAAGACTCAACTTAATGACCTTGAGAAAATTGGTCTTGGTAAACCAATATTGGTAAAATAATGAAGAGACCCTCTGTGTAACTCTGTAACTCCACTTTGACCTCTGGGTAAGTTCTTAAATTAGTTTTAGTTACGCTGAGTTACACAGAGGAATCACAAGTTGCACAAAGTTTTATTTTCCATGAAATGCTTCTGCTGTTTTTATTGAGGATTTTTTATTATAAATTTGCCCCACTAAATTCCACACGGAATATTTTTGATGCCCGGATGGTGGAATGGTAGACACGCAGGACTTAAAATCCTGTGACCATTATGGTTGTGCGGGTTCAAGTCCCGCTCCGGGTACTGAAAGCCTCGATTTATCGGGGCTTTTCGCAATTAGTAGGTGCTAATCAGGTGCTAATAATTATTTTGTAGAAACTCAAAATTGACTTAATTTTAATAATGAAAGTCAATCGGAGTAAAATGGAATTTAAAGAGTTACTTGAAGAGTATATCTCAAACCTCGAAAAGGATTATGATATTTCAAATTCTGGGGGATTATTTATTGTTTTTTTCACAGCACATAATTCAGCAGAATTAATAACTGCACCTTGGTAATTGAATCTCCAGTTTGATATTTGCCGGTAACCTTGTCTCCTTGTCAAATTCCACAGATTGAATTATTTTGATATTATCTGAAGGAATCTCACGCTGTTCGCAAAACGATTTAACATAAATACGGCACATGTGCCAATTGATGCTAAAAACAAATCGTAAGGAGCTGGAGCTAAATTTATTGTGAAACAGAATCAGATATATTTACCCTTTATGGCTTATCTCATCAAGGGTATCATATTTAATAACTTTGATATCCTTTTCATGAAGTTCTATTAACCCGTCCTTTTCAAACGATTTCAGAATTTTGACAGTACTTTCTGTTGATATTCCTGCAAAATCAGCCAGATCTTTCCGTGAAAGAAGCTGAAATATTTCCGCTTTATCTTGTTTTATGCCATCTATATATAATAAGGTTTCCGCTAGACGCCCGTTCATCTGCTTATGCATCAGGCTTTGCACTGTTCCGAGTAGATTTGTATTCTGTTCACAATACCTTTTTATTATCTGAAATCCGAATTTGCCATTTTCCTTTGCTACTTTTGCGATTGCATCCTTTTCAATAAGAAATACCTGACAGTCAGTTATTGCAACTGATGAATATGTAAATGTATTTCCTGAAAATACCGATGAAAGACCGACAAATTCCCCTGGTTTAATAATCCTGAGGTTAAAGTTCCTTGTTCCATAACCCTCCAGATATTGTTTTGCGTAACCACTGATAATGAATAATACATATGAGGCGAATGCTCCCTGCTTGGTAAAGTTATCGTGTTTCCGGAAAAGC
>JANYJP010000059.1 GCA_025358455.1 Bacteroidales bacterium | reverse complement strand
ACATACCTTGCAAGAGAAAGAGGAGCCTTTGCAATATATGATGCAGAACGCGAAAAGGAGAACCCTTTTATTCTGAGGATGAAAGAGGCTGACCCTGTTATGTACAATAACATGGTTAAATATGGACGCAGAAATATAGCTCTGCTTACCATTGCCCCTACCGGCACTACAAGTCTTATGACCCAGACAACATCCGGAATTGAACCGATATTTGCAACTTTCTATAAAAGAAGAAGGAAAGTTAACCCTAATGATCTGGATGTAAAGGTGGCATTCAAAGATGAGGTTGGCGATTCATGGGAAGAATTTAATGTTTTCCATCATAAATTTGTCGACTGGCTCAAGCTGAACGGTTACGATGCCGATGAGGTTACAAGAATGGGAGATGAGGAGATTGAAGCGATTATCGCAAAATCACCATACTATAAAGCCACGGCAAATGATGTTGACTGGATCGCAAAAGTTAAGATGCAGGGTGCAATTCAAAAATGGGTTGACCATTCAATAAGTGTAACTATAAACCTTCCGGCTGATGCAAAAGAGGAACTTGTCAGCGAACTCTATCTGACAGCATGGAAATCGGGATGCAAAGGAACGACAGTATATCGCGATGGATCCAGAAACGGAGTGCTGATAGCAGGAAAAACAGAAGTAAGGCCCGAAAAGCCTAAACGTCCAAAATCGCTTGATTGTGATGTTATCAGGTTCAATATAAATGAGGAAAAATGGATTGCTTTTGTTGGAATGAAAGAGAGCAGACCTTATGAAATTTTCACCGGGATAGCAGAAGAGGAAATGTTCCCGATCCCAAAGAGCATTGTGAAAGGGAAAATCATCAAGAACATGGATGAGGAGGGTAAAACACGCTATGACTTTCAGTATACCGATAAATACGGATACAAGAAAACTATGGAGGGCCTTTCACATATGTTCAAACCGGAATTCTGGAATTACGCGAAACTGATTTCCGGAGTATTACGGCATGAAATGCCAATTCAGGACGTTGTTAATCTTATTCAATCTCTCAGGCTCGACAGCGAATCTATCAACAACTGGAAAAACGGGGTGGAAAGAGCTCTTAAAAAATATATTCCAAACGGAACAAAAGCAAAAGGCAAATGTGTCGAATGCGGCTCGGATAATCTGGTTTATGAGGAAGGATGCCTGATCTGTAAGGACTGCGGATCGTCAAAGTGCGGATAGACTTAAAAATTTTGGGGTCCCGGGTAAGGGACTATATACAAAGTCAGCGGGGTGCTTTTCGGAGCGCCCTTTTTTGTTCGTTATGATAGCCGTTTCTTCAGGATTGTACACAATACCATCCCTCTTTCCCCGCAAACAATAAGATCATTTTCAAATAGTTCTCTTGATTTTCCCAATAGCATCTTCAAAAAGCTGTTTGAAATGCCCAATAATGAATTCCCCAATGGCAGTTTGCTTATAAGTATCTGCAAATGAATCTTAAGATTTTTTTTCGAGCTGGCAACATTGGCAATCAACTCCCCGTCTTTATTAAAGAATGGATTAGGCAAACGACCGGCTCGTTGTGATTTAAGTCCGACAACTTTATAATTTCTTCTATAATATTTTTTAAAATTGATGAAGCTTATATCGACCTTAAAGTTATTGGCAATATGTTTCATTGATTCCTCACCAAACCACCAGCAATGAACCGGTGGAAGATCAGAGGCCCAGATAATATCTTCGGGATAAAATGATTTATTTGGCGTAGTAATTATTACTCGTCCATCGGACTTAAGCAGCCTGAGAATTGAAGCAATAAACGCAATTGGTTTATCTATATGCTCTATTACCTCTGTTAAAATTACTATATCAAAAGAGTCAGGATGAAGGTTTGCATATTCAAACAAATCGGCACAGATATAATGATCTCCAAAGGATGCGTTAGCCTCGTTAACAGCAGTTTGAGAGACGTCCATGCCAATAACATCGTAATTAGCTTTTATCAATGAATAAGTCAGATACCCCAGCCCGCTTCCTATTTCAAGGATTCTTGGTTTATTTTCACCAACCGAAACAGATAATGCTTCTTTTACACCCCAGTAAGGTTCTGCTGATTCAGTGAGATATTCAAACGGGTTGGCAAACTTTTTAATGAACATCGCATACCTCCGGTAACGATTATAGCCAGGTACTTTATCTCTGTTTTTATAGATATTTTCATAAATTGCAGAGGTCTGAGTCCGGGGTAAAGTAAACCCGGTATTACATTCAGAACAATGATAGATCTTAAAAGTATCAGGTTCCTGGTATCCGGGATATTCTTTGTGTATTAGTTTAGCGGTACCTCCGCATAACAGACACTCTGTTTCATTATTATTCATTGAGTATCTTTCTGAAATCTTATTTTATAACTCCCAGTTCTTTTCCGATCTTTTCGAACGCTTTGAGAGCTTTGTCAAGATGCTCCTTTTCATGTCCTGCCGAAAGCTGTACCCTGATCCTTGCCTGCCCTTTTGCAACCACAGGGAAATAAAATCCGATAACATAAATCCCTTCTTCAAGAAGTCTTGCAGCAAAATCCTGAGATAACCTTGCTTCATAAAGCATAACAGCACAAATAGCTGATTTCGTTGGTTTTATATCAAAACCCAGTTTTTTCATACCGACAATAAAATATTCTGAGTTCCAGTGGAGTTTATCCTGGAGTATATTGGTCTCTGTCATCATATCGATCATCCTGATGCCAGCTGCCGCAACCATTGGTGGAATGGAATTAGAGAACAGATATGGCCTTGACCTTTGCCTCAGGATTTCAATAATCTCTTTTTTCCCTGTTGTAAATCCGCCAATTGCTCCGCCGAAAGCTTTCCCAAGTGTGCCTGTGATTATTTCAACTTTTCCGGTTATATTAAAGAGTTCGGTAACACCTCTTCCGGTTTTTCCAACGACCCCCGCTGAATGCGATTCATCAACCATTACCATCGCATTGTATTTATCAGCCAGCGCTACGATTTTGTCAAGAGGGGCTACATTCCCATCCATCGAAAATACGCCGTCGGTTACAACAAGTCTGAATCGTTTGGACTGAGCAAGCTTAAGTTGTTTTTCCAGATCAGACATGTCTGCATTTTCATACCTGTATCGTTCTGCTTTGCAAAGACGAACGCCATCAATTATTGAAGCATGGTTAAGCGAGTCGGAAATAATTGCATCTTCCTCATTTAGAAGTGGCTCAAAAACACCGCCGTTTGCATCAAAACAGGCAGCATAAAGTATGGTATCTTCTGTACTGAAGAACTCTGCAATTTTTTTCTCAAGCTCTTTATGAAGGTCTGTAGTACCGCAGATGAACCTTACTGATGACATCCCGTATCCATGATCGTCCAGAGAAGATTTTGCAGCCTCAATAAGCGATGGGCTGTTAGAGAGACCCAGATAGTTATTCGCACAGAAATTAAGGACTTTTTGCCCTGTATTAAGTTCAATTTCAGCACCCTGAGGTGACACGATTATACGTTCATTCTTATATAAACCGGCTTCTTTAATCTCATTAAGAGTCTTATCAAGATGATCCCTGTAGTTGTTGTACATAAGTGAATTAGTTAAAAGTCTGTAAAGTCTGTAAAGTCATAAAGTCTGTAGAAATTACTTGCTTTTGCTTTTCAGTCCCAGTTAAGGATAACTTTTCCGCAATCGCCTTTTTCCATGGCATCGAAACCCTTCTGAAAGTCATCAATCGGGAAACGGTGAGTGATTACAGGATTTAAATCTATTCCGCCTATAATCATCTGTTCCATCTTATACCATGTCTCCCACATCTCCCGTCCGTATATTCCTTTCAGGGTTATTGCCTTGAAAATGATATCGCTCCATGGTACTTCGAAGTTTGATGGAAGTATTCCAAGCAAAGAGATACTTGATCCGTTATACATATTTCCGAGCATATCAACAAATGCTTTCGGTGAACCTGACATTTCAAGTCCTATATCAAAACCCCTCATTCCAAGCTTTTTAACTGCATCGGAGATCTTCTCTCCTTTTGATGGGTTGACAGTGAGGGTTGCCCCCATTTTTTTAGCAATCTCGAGACGTGAATCGCTGAGATCACTTGCAACAATGAATCTTGCCCCTGCAAATCTTGCTATTCCGACAGCCATGCTTCCTATAAGTCCGGAACCGGTTATCAAAACATCTTCACCAATAAGAGGGAATGATAAAGCTGTATGAGTTGCATTTCCAAATGGGTCCATTATTGCTGCCCACTCATCAGGAATCCTATGGTCGAGAGGTATCACATTCTGGGCCGGGATCTTCACATATTCAGCAAACGATCCGTCGATATGTACACCTATCCCGACTGTGTTTTCGCAAACATGTTCCTTACCCCGGCGGCAGTTCCGGCAATGACCGCAGGCCAGGTGACCTTCGCCTGTTACTCTTTCACCTATCTTAAGGTTTGTTACGCCGGCACCCATTTTTTCTATATGGCCCATATATTCATGACCAATGATCATGGGGGTACGGATTGTTTTCCGCGACCAGGGATCCCATTCATAAATATGAAGATCTGTACCGCAAATAGCTGATTTTTTTACTTTTATGATTACGTCATTCAAACCTGGTTCAGGTATTGGCATTTCCTGCATCCATAATCCTTTTTCCGGTCTTAGCTTGACAAGGGCTTTCATCTTCTTCATAAAAACCTGTTTTTAAATTTCTCTGATTTTGTTTCAGGCTGCTAAATTAATACAATTCTGTTGCACAAAACCTGATATTTGTAATAGTATTATATGTAAACGGGTTTGCATATCTTTGTACATAATTTTAACAGATTTAACCATTCTATGGAACAGGTGAGAGTGCGATTTGCTCCAAGTCCGACCGGTCCTTTACACATAGGCGGTGTAAGGACGGCGCTTTACAACTATCTTTTTGCAAAAAAGAACAAGGGGACTTTTATTTTAAGAATTGAAGACACCGATCAGTCGAGGTACACTGAAGGAGCTGAAGAATATATTATGGATTCGCTCAGGTGGTGTGGAATAATTGTTGATGAAGGAATCAGAGAGGGAGGAAAGTTTGGTCCCTACCGGCAGAGCGACAAAAAAGCAGCTTTCCGGGAGTTTGCAGATACCCTGATTAATAAAGGCGACGCCTATTATGCTTTTGATACATCTGAACAACTTGAAGCATTGAGACGTGAATCTGAAAAAGCCGGCAATACCTTTATATATAATTTTGCAAACAGGGGAAAGCTGAATAACTCAGTTTCTTTGAAAGAAGCTGATTGGAAGGAAAAGATTGAAAGAGGAGAGCCATATGTTATACGATATAAAATGCCTCATAATGAGGAAATACATTTTAATGATTTAATACGTGGCCAGATAGTTGTAAATACCAGCACTCTTGATGACAAGGTATTATTCAAATCTGACGGTATGCCAACCTATCATCTTGCTCATATAGTTGATGATCATTATATGGAGATAAGTCATGTAATCCGCGGAGAAGAATGGCTCCCTTCGCTCCCTCTTCACCTCATGATTTATCGTTCATTCGGTTGGGAGCCGCCCCTCTATGCACACCTTCCTCTGTTGCTTAAGCCCGATGGAAAAGGTAAATTGAGTAAACGTGACGGAGATACGATGGGATTCCCTGTATTTCCTCTATTCTGGCCCTATGGAGAAACAGCAAAAGGATATCGCGAGGAAGGTTACTACCCTGACGCTTTTGTGAATATGCTGGCGTTACTTGGATGGAACCCGGGCACAGAACAGGAAATTTTTTCAATGCAGGAACTTATTGAGGCATTCTCAATCGAAAGAGTGGGAAAATCAGGTTCAAAGTTTGACCCCGAAAAGGCCAAATGGTTTAATCATCAATATCTGCAGAAAAAGACTAATAATCAGCTTTCTATGGAATTCAGGGAAATCCTGAGAACACATGGTAAACATGAAGATATTGTTGACCTGGAATCCCTTATCGGAATGGTAAAGGAGAGGGTAAGCTTTGTGAAGGATATCTGGGCTCAGACTGACTTCTTCTTCAAAACTCCGGAAACATATGACCAGGAGGTGATTAAAAAACGCTGGAAAGAAGATTCGGCCTCACTTCTTCTGGAATTGAAAGAAGAGCTTAAAAAAATCGATGACTTTTCCGCAGGTTCCACTGAACCGGTAATAAAGGCCTGGATAGAAAAAAAAGGATACAATACAGGTGCGATTATGACAGTTTTCAGACTGGTAATTGTGGGTGCATCAAGAGGACCTCATATGTTCGATATTATCGGCTGGATAGGGAAAGCGGAAACCCTTAACCGCATTGACAGAGGTGTTTCAATAATTGGCAAATAAAAATATGTACTTTCCTCAGCCCGGGGATTATATAGATATTCATGTTCATGGCGGCAAACCTGCCGCTGGAATTTTTATACTCGAGAGCCTTATGGCGCACGAAGAAAAAGTTGCTGAAGGTAACCCAGGTATAGCATACACATATGGCATACATCCCTGGTTCCTTAATGAAGGTAATTATAATCAGCAAATCATCTCTGTTGAAAAAAATGTTGCCAGTTCCCTTATAATAGCAATTGGTGAAGCAGGATTTGATAAAATAAGAGGGCCTTCTCCGGATCTCCAGCGCAAAGCTTTTGAAAAACAAGTTATTATTGCAGAAAAACAGCTCAAGCCATTAATTATTCACTGTGTAAGAGCATGGGATGAACTCTTGTCAGTGCATAAAGAACTAAAACCCAGGATGCCATGGATGATACACGGCTTCCGGGGAAGTGTTGAAATGGCAGCACAACTTATTTCGAAAGGGATATATCTGTCAGTATGGTTTGATTTTGTACTCAGACCGGAATCTGCAAATTTATTGAGGAGCCTTCCCGGGAATAAATTTTTCCTTGAGACAGATGGGGCTGATGTTGATATCAGGGATATATATCTAAAGGTATCAAATGATCTGAAGATCACGGTTGATGAATTAAAAGGGATTATTCATTCGAATTTTAACCGGTTTTTTTGCCCCCCCGGGGATTTTTAAGAATTGTTTTAATTTTCAAATAAACATATGACCGACTGGCTGGCCCGTACGGAATTAATCCTCGGAGCTGAGGGATTACAAAAGCTTAAGGCTTCAAACGTTCTTGTTGTCGGATTAGGCGGTGTGGGTGCCTATGCGGCTGAGATGATCTGCAGGGCAGGCGTTGGAACTATGACAATTGTTGATGGCGATCATATTCATTCATCCAACAGGAACAGGCAACTTCCTGCACTTAAAAGCACCGAGGGCTTACCCAAAGCAGATGTTATGGGTCAAAGGATAAAAGAGATCAATCCCGATATAAGGTTAACAATACTTCAGGAATACCTGAAGGATGAAAGAATGATTGAAGTTCTGGAAATGGGTTATGATTATGTTGTTGATGCCATAGATACCCTCTCACCTAAAATATTTCTGATTCATCACAGTCTGAAACTTAAACTACCTCTGGTAAGTTCAATGGGTGCCGGCGGTAAATTTGACCCGACCCGGATCTGTATTTCTGACATCTCCGAAACAACCGATTGCGCTCTTGCCCGAATTTTAAGAAAGCGTTTGCATCATCTTGGCATATGGGATGGATTTACAGCAGTTTATTCTCCTGAAACCATTGATAAGAGTAAAATAATCCCGACAAAAGGGGAGCGGAATAAAGCATCAATTGTCGGTACAATTTCCTATATGCCTGCTTCTTTCGGAATTGCCTGTGCCTCGGTGGTAATTCGCGATCTGGCAGGTATTAACAGATAACAAGACTGCATTTCAAAATTATTCTTGCGGCAGGAAACTGGTTTAAGAACACATGCCGGGGAATTTTGAATTAACTAATAAATCATTAGCTTTCAGAAGTTAATTTAAATAAAATTCATAATAATATAGCTATGAAAAAAATTCATCTTTCAGCACTATTTCTATTCATGTTATTCTGGTTTATACCTGTATCAGGCCAGCAGGACAATGCAGTTAAAACAATGATCCGGATGGGTCAGACAGATAATCAGACAATGAATCATCTTGATATTCTTACAAACCGTTTTGGCGGAAGAATACTGGGTTCCGATGCTTATAATAATGCAGCGGACTGGGTTGAATATCAATTCAGGAAATGGGGGATGGAAGTTGAAAGAGACGAGGCAGGTACATTACCTGTTGGTTTTAACAGAGGACCATGGTTCGGCAGAATGCTGAGTGATAATGGTATGGATCTTCATTTCGCAACTCCTTCTTATACTTCGGGTACCAAAGGAGTGCAACGGGGTCATGTGGTAATAGAACCCAAAACCCAGGCCGACTTTGACAGGATGAAAGGGGTGCTTAATGGAGCTTGGGTACTTATAAGCGGAACAAATACAGGGTGGCCAGTAGATATTTCAGCGAAAGGTGACTCGCTAAGGGCAACGATAATAGCTGAAAATGATGATATAGGAAAAAAGAACCGGGATATTATGATGGAAAATAGGAATAACCCGGACAAAGAACAAAAAACCTCCCTTCCATATAAAGAAGAACCGGCTCTTTTCTATAAGCAGATGCGGGAGGCAGGGATCTTAGGCGTAATTCAATCCTCAACGGTACCAATCAGGGCATTATATGACCGTAAGAATATTGAAAAGATGACATTCGAAACACTTCCGACAGTTCCCGACATCAAACTTGACGAAAACCAATATCGTATTATTGAACAGATGGTTAAAGAGCGCAGATATTTTCAGCTGGAGTTTGATATCCGCAACCATTTTAAAATGGGTCCTGTAAAATATTATAATTTGATAGGTATTATCAGGGGAACAAAATATCCGAATGAATATGTAATGATGGGAGGACATCTCGATTCCTTTGACGTTGCAACCGGAGGGGTCGACGATGGATCAGGTATAACTCCGGCAATGGAGGCAGCCCGTTTGATAATGGCCTCAGGCGGTAAACCAAAACGTACAATTCTTGTATGCCTCTGGGCAGGTGAGGAGTTTGGTTTATGGGGGTCAAAGAGCTGGGTTGAAAAAAATAAAACACGGCTCGATAAAATATCCAACTATTTCAATCGCGACGGTGGACCAACTGTAGCTAACAGCCTGACAGTACCTGAAGCAATGTTCAGTGATTTTGAAAAGATATGTGAACCACTCAACCTGATAAATCCCGATTTCCCTTTCACTCTTAAAAAAAGGACTGAACCGGCCGGGCCACGGCCAAAAACAGCAGGTGGATCAGATCATGCATATTTTGTTATGAACGGCGTACCTGCAATCGGCTTTGGCACTGCCGACCCCAAGGGGTATGATTTTAATTACGGTGAAATCTGGCACACTGAAAGAGATCTGTATAACAAGAGTATTCCCGAATATCAAAATCACACATCTGTTGTTACTGCAGTTGTTGTTTACGGGCTGGCCAATCTCGATCACTTATTATCCAGGCAGGATCTGTATAAGGAAGAAGAAAAGCCAGCGAAATAATTTTCTTTAGGGTTTCAGATAAAAAAAATGACCTTGAGGAGCATAGGGGGCTTGAAGAAACTTTTCGTGATGAAAAAAGGCCGTAGGCCTTATATATGGTAACGTTTCCATGAAAGTATTCAAAGCTATTTCAAATGCCAATCAAGCATAACCTTCGCTAGATCAGTGCATTCTTGCCTGTTTGGTAGTATGGTTCCGGAAGATTTAGCCTCCAGGCATGGTACTTCCTTGTAAGCGGAATGTCCGATTAGCAGCATTGCAATTTCCAAAGGCCTTCCGGGTGTAATTTTAAAGCGAAGCGGGATGAGGAATCTCTTTAAATTGAAGCATTGATAATTAATGAGTGCTGTACCTTTATATGGAGATCCCTCACTGGCGTTCGGGATGACATTTTGTTTTTATCAGGGAAGGGGGAATGAGAGGCGATCCTGCCAGCAGGATCGCCTCTCATTCCTTCTTTTGATTCTCACAATGACATGTCATACAGAGCGTTAGCGAGGGATCTCCTG
>JANYJP010000041.1 GCA_025358455.1 Bacteroidales bacterium | reverse complement strand
AATAACGAAGCCCCTCCGCAATGAAAATTAAATAAGTAATAATTAATTATAGTATTTTGTATGGAATCCAAAGAAAAAAGATCAATTAATCACACAATGCGTGTACTTCACAGGAACATCGGATTCTTCTTCCTCGGATTTTTTGAAACAAAAGGGTAATTCAATACCCATTTTCTTTGTTTCACAAATAAGTTCAGAAAAGATATCAGATTCAATCATTATTTTGCAGGAAATTGTAATGCGATCTGAGATTTGTGCGTGTTTTAAATTTCACCGGTATTTAATGGCTTACAGAATTATACTTTTCAGGTTTCTATTATTTTATGATTGAAAGAAATAACTTATATTAAATTCGCAGAAATTTTAAATACAGGTAATAAAATATGAGAAGGTTATTTAAATGTTGTTTGATTTTGGTTTCCCTGATGGTTATTTCTCAGCTTGGATATTCTCAGGGGCAGATTTCAATTCAGAGAATCAATGGTGATTTCAAATTCGATGGTGTTGTTGATGATAACTGCTGGCAAAACCTCAAGCCACTTCAGATGGTTATGCATACACCGACTTTTGGGAATGAGCCTTCAGAAAAAAGTGAAGTTATGATATGTTACGATAACACATTTCTGTATATAGGAGCCAGATTATATGACTCCAATGCAGGGGATATGCTGATATCATCTAAAAAGCGTGACGAATCTGAGGTTTCCAGCGAAGAATTAATGCTGATCTTTGATTCCTTTAATGACAAAGAGAACGCGCTTGGTTATTCGACTACGCCAACAGGATTAAGAAGTGATTTTACAATTTCAAAGGATGCTATGAGCATTGGAGGTGATCCGCGAAAGGGACCTTTCAACATGAGTTGGAATACTTTCTGGGATGTAAAGACAACACATAATGAGAAGGGTTGGTTTGCAGAAATGCGAATTCCGTTTTCGAGTATGCGGTTTAAAGAGAAAGACGGGAAGATTATAATGGGCCTGATCTGCATAAGGAAGATTGCACATAAGAATGAAGTTGATGTTTATCCGGCTATTCCGCCAAATTGGGGTGAAATGAGCGCTTACCGGCCATCGAAAGCTCAGGAAATTAGTTTTGACGGACTTAAATCTAAAAAGCCATTTTACATAGCCCCATATATTATCGGAGGCTTACAAAATGATTATGTTCAGAATGAAGCAGCTACTGCATATAAACTTGATAAGAACCCCACCTTTAATGCCGGACTGGATGTAAAGTACGGTCTGACTAATAATCTGACCATGGATCTTACGATCAATACTGATTTCGCGCAGGTTGAAGCAGACGATGAGCAGATCAATCTTACCAGATTCTCCCTCTTTTTTCCTGAAAAAAGAACATTCTTTCAGGAAAGATCAAGTGTATTTACTTTCGATTTTGAACGCGGGGGGAGTCTTTTCTATAGCAGAAGAATTGGTCTTAATGAGGGCGGTCAGGTTCCGATTTATGGAGGTGCCCGTATTACAGGTATGGTCGGGAAATGGGATATCGGTTTTCTTGATATGCAGACCCATGCTGTTATTCAGGGAGAGGGTGACATCAATGCCCTTTCATCTGAAAATTTTGGAATAATGCGCCTCAGACGGCAGGTAATAAATGAGAACAGCTATGTTGGCGGGATACTTACATCGCGGGTTGGAACCGATGGCTCTTACAATACGGCATATGGAATGGATGGAATATTCAAAATATCTGAGAATGACTATATTAATTTAAAGCTTGCACAGGTGCTGGATGATTCCTCACCAAATAAGATAGTATCACTCGATCCTACTGAGATATTTCTAGGATGGGACAGGTTCAACCAAAAGGGATTAAACTATAATTTTACATATGCCAGGAGCGGAAAGGATTTCAATCCAGGTATAGGTTTCTTTGCACGAAATAATTATTCTCATTATTCCGGAGGGTTGGGATATGGATGGATTCCGGGTGAAACTTCACCAATTCAGAACCATCAACTTGGCATTAATGCAAATAGTTATTTTGATAATGCCGATAATTCAGCCCAATCCTTCCAAACCGAACTTATGTATGATTTAACTTTTAAATCGGGCTTTAGCGGAATGGTCTCTGTCAGTCATGTGTTCGAAAACGTAGCTGATACTTTCAGCTTCTCTGAAAATGCCTATGTTCCATCAGGGAAATATGGATTCAATCAGCTTGAAACACATCTTAATTCTCCACGGACAAATAAATTTGTTCTGGGAGTTGATGCATATGCCGGATCCTTTTATGATGGAACGCGTTTCACCATCGGCACTGAACCTTCCTGGAATGTAGGTTCAAGTCTTCAGGTGGGATTGAAGTATGAACATAATTTTCTGAATTTTACTAGCCGGAATCAGTCATTTAGCGGAGCAGTGGCAGGGATTAAAGCGCTCGTGATGATAAATACGAATTTGTCACTGAGTACATTCATTCAGTACAATAGTGCTGAAAATGCTGTTATGACCAATTTCAGGTTCAGGTATAATCCCCGGGAAGGGAATGATTTTTATATAGTATTCAATGAAGGCCGGAGTACCTACAGGGATATCGAAAATCCCAGACTCCCCTTGTATAATAACAGATCAATTCTTCTGAAATATACTTATACATTTACGTTATAGGTTTAGTCAGTCATTACTTAAACGTAAAGTAAAGGGCGCAAAATTCTGTTGTGCCTTTTTTAATTCACTTATTTGCGCATTATTAATTTATTATCTTTATAACTTCCTTAAACTGATTATTTAACAATTTTAAAAATTAAATTATGACAATAGTAATTATCGGTATTGTGATTCTGATCATTGGAGTACTCGGTGCAAATGCTGATCCTGTAGTGAAGAAGTTTAGAACAGTTATAAAAACAATAGGAGTAGTTGTGATTCTGGTTGGAGTCTCAATAGCATGTGTTGTTCAGGTGGAACCTGGTCAGGTGGGTGTACAGAAACTCTTTGGTAAAGTGAACAATAATATCCTTGAAAGCGGACTTAATGTTATTAACCCCCTGGTACAAGTGGTTATGTTTGATGTCAGAACTGAAAACTATACCATGTCAGGAGTTCAGGACGAAGGATCAAAGCAGGGAGATGACGCCATTCGTGTTTTAACTGCAGATGGATTGGAGGTAGTGATCGACTTAACTGTTTTGTACAAGGTTGTCCCTTCCGAAGCACCCCGTATCCTCAAAGAGGTTGGAATAGATTACCGGAATGTTCTTGTACGTCCAATTTGCAGAACAAAGATCAGGGATAATGCAGTGTATTACGACGCAGTTGCGCTTTATTCAACTAAAAGAGATGAATTTCAGTCAAAGATATTTTCAACTATTGAAGCTAACTTTAAAGATCGCGGATTATTACTCGAACAACTATTAGTAAGGAATATTACATTACCGGCTTCAGTAAAAGCATCTATTGAATCAAAAATAAATGCCGAACAGGATGCACAAAAAATGACCTTTGTTCTTCAGAAAGAAAGACAGGAAGCAGAACGAAAAAGAGTTGAAGCACAGGGTATTGCTGATTATCAGAAGATATTAAGCACAGGACTGAGCGATAAACTTTTACAATATGAGATGATTAAAGCTATTACAGTTTCGCCAAATGCTAAACTGATCTTCATGCCTAACGGAAAAAACCTTCCGATACTTGTTGATAGTAAATAAAATTCTTTAAAGATTATAAGTCGCTGATAAAGAGACAGAGGCTGCCCTTTTGAGACAGCCTCTTGTTGGTGCGCCGTGCATGGCGAAGGGAGTAATTTGTTTTTGCGGAGAGAAAGGGATTACTTTCAGTGATCCCGGGGGGGGATTCCCAGCAACACCTGAACAAACCCTTTCGGGTTTTTTGATTATTTTTCTTCAGCTTCTTCAGAAAGCAAGCTTTCTTCGAATCTTCATCAACATAATCAACCCCGCCATTGGCGGGGTTTGTTCAGGTATTGCGGAGAGAAAGGGATTCGAACCCCCGGTACCCTTTTGAGGTACACACGCTTTCCAGGCGTGCCAGTTAAACCACTCCTGCATCTCTCCTTAATTATGCACCTGAGGTAAAAAACAGGGGCGCAAATTACAAAAAATATTTTTAATAAAAACGCTACTGGGAAATTTCTCCGGCCAATGATTTATTCAATGACTCTGTTATCTTTTCCCGCGATGAATATCTGCCAAGCAGATGCATTAGCTTTGTAACTGAAGCTTCTGAAGTAAGGTCCTTTCCGCTTATTACTCCGGCTGCCATCATCTGACGGCTCGTCTCATATACCCCCATCTCAACACTTCCTCCCGGACATTGGGTTACGTTGAGAATAATCCCGCCGGTATCAATAAACTGGTTGAGGTCATCCAGAAACCATTGGTAGGTAGGGGCGTTACCAGATCCGAATGTTTCAATAATCAGTCCTCTGAGTCCCTCAGTCTTTATAATTGCCCTTACCAGCTTTCTGTTAATTCCGGGAAAGAGTTTAAGAATAGCCACATTGGTATCGAATGACTTGTGAACAATAAGCTTCTTTTCTTTTGCTGGATAACAGATCAGTTGGTTGTAATATTTTAAATGTAACCCTACCTCCGCAAGAGGAGGGTAGTTGGGAGAATTGAAAGCGTCAAAATGTTCGGCACTCATCTTGGTAGTGCGGTTTCCACGGGTCAGCTTATTATCAAAATAAATGCAGACTTCGGGAACTGCAGGAGCATCGTTTTCAATCGCTGCAGCTATTTCAATTGCTGTAATAAGATTTTCCCTGCCATCGGTTCGTAACAGGCCTATCGGTAACTGTGAACCTGTAAGAATAACGGGTTTCCCGAGATTTTCAAGCATATAGCTCATGGCAGAAGCAGTATATGCCATAGTATCGGTTCCATGCAATATCACAAAACCGTCAAAATCATTATAACTGTCTTCAATGATCTCGGCCATCCTGATCCATACTTCAGGATCAATATTGGATGAGTCTTTAACGGGATCAAAAGATACTGAATGAAGATCATAACCGAATTTTCTGAGTTCGGGAACATGGTCAGTTATATGCCGGAAATCAATCGGCACCAGCGACCCTGTTTCCGGATCCTGAACCATTCCAATAGTTCCACCAGTATATATAATAAGTATAGAGATTTCCTTTTTAGTCTTCATTCTTTATTATTAGAGATTGAAAAGAGCGGTTGAGCTGGCAAATGTAATAGAAGCAATCTCCTCTTCGTCTATTCCGTAAATGTCAGCAAGTTTTTTATTTATGATATAAAGATACGAACTCTCATTCCTTTTTCCCCTGTTAGGAGTGGGAGCAAGATACGGAGAATCAGTTTCAAGGATCAGATTTTCAGGTGCTGCTTCTTTAACAACTTTGTCAAGTCCTGAGTTTTTGAAGGTTACTATACCTCCGATACCGAGCTTGAAACCCAGATCAATTGCTCTCTCTGCCTCTTCAATGTTTCCGGTGAATGCATGAAGAACTCCTTTTAATCCTTTACCCCGGAATTCTTCAAGCACAGAAAATACTTCAGGGAATGATTCACGCGAGTGTATTACAACAGGCAACCCGTTTCCAATAGCAAAAGAGATCTGTCTTTCTAAAGCAATTATTTGTTCTTTCAGAAAAGTCTTATCCCAGTATAGATCTATCCCTATTTCTCCGATGGCAACAAATTTGTGTTTCAGGAACAGGTTTTCAAGAGTATCAAGCTGGGAAATATAATCTCCTTTAACCGATGTAGGATGAAGGCCTATCATTGGAAAGCAGATTTCAGGAAATCTACTCTCCGCAGATAGCATCTGGTCAACAGAATAAACATCAATATTAGGCATTAACATTTTAACGATGCCGCTACTGACCGCCCTGCCAACCACTTCATCCCTGTCGGTATCAAATTCCGGCAGATAAATATGTGTATGAGTATCAATAAGCTGCATTATACAACTCCCTGAGCGAGCATGGCATTTGCTACTTTCACAAACCCTCCGATATTCGCTCCATCAACATAATTAATAAAGCCATTTTCTTTTTTTCCATACTTCACGCAGGTCGAATGAATATTTTTCATAATTGTATGGAGTTTCTCATCAACCTCTTCGCGCGACCAAGGAAGTCTCATAGAGTTCTGTGTCATCTCAAGTCCCGATGTTGCAACACCTCCTGCATTGGCAGCTTTTCCCGGACCAAAAAGGATCTGTGCATTCAGAAATACCACTACAGCTTCAGGTGTTGATGGCATATTTGCGCCTTCGGAAACACAGATACAACCATTTTTGACAAGAAGTTTTGCTTCTTCTTCATTTATTTCATTCTGTGTGGCATTAGGCATTGCTACATCACATTTTATGATCCAGGGTCTTTTCCCTTCAAAATATTCAACGCCATATTTTTCAGCATATTCCTTAATTCTTCCCCTCTTCACATTTTTGATCTCCATAATGAATTGAAGCTTTTCTGCATCAATACCCTTTGGGTCATATATGAATCCATTTGAGTCTGAGGAAGTCACAACCTTACCTCCGAGTTCTGTTACCTTCTCGGTAGCATATTGAGCGACATTGCCGGACCCTGAAACACAAACGGTTTTTCCTTTCATGCTTTCACCACGGGTAGAAAGCATTTCCTCAGCAAAGTATGTAGCTCCGTAGCCTGTTGCTTCAGGACGTATCAGAGAGCCGCCCCATTCAATACCTTTTCCGGTAAGAACCCCTGTAAACTCATTCTTAAGTCTTTTATACTGACCGAAAAGGAACCCTATTTCACGTCCACCTACTCCTATATCGCCTGCGGGAACATCCGTGTCGGCGCCGATATGACGAAATAGTTCCGACATAAAGCTCTGACAGAATCTCATTACTTCATTATCTGACTTTCCCTTCGGATCAAAATCGGAGCCACCTTTTCCTCCACCCAGAGGCAGAGTGGTTAAACTGTTTTTTAAAACCTGTTCAAAAGCAAGGAATTTAAGAATTCCAAGATTCACTGTCGGATGTAGGCGCAGACCTCCTTTATAAGGACCAATTGCACTGTTCATCTCAATCCTGTAACCACGGTTGATCTGAACTTCTCCTTTGTCATCCAGCCACGGGACTCTGAAAATAATAGTCCGCTCAGGTTCTGCAAGTCTCTCCAGTATCTTCGCGTGTTTATACTTAGGATTTTCTTCAATAAAGGGAATCAGTGATTCCGCAACCTCCTGAACAGCCTGATGGAATTCAATCTCACCAGGGTTCCGGGCTTTAATCATTGCCATAAATTGCTGTACTCTCGGATCCATAATTGAAAAGTTTTAAGTAAAAGGTCAATTGGAATGTTAAAAGTATAAAAACTATAACAATTATCATTTCGTAATAAAAAGATTCCCTGATTATTTAATTAATGACGGAATATCCTTCTTTGTTATTACATCAATTTTAGCTGCAAGGTCTTTGACCTTATTTCCATAATTCTCCAGTGCTTTGATCTGAAGATTAGTTGGATTCCCTTCATACCCGCCAACAGCACTATATACCTCAGCAATATCTTCACGTAATCTGACCTGTCCTGTAATACCACCTTCTCCGGACTGAGTTGCTGATATCTGGCCGTGCATTATTTCACAATAGTCAATGAGAGCCTGCATCTTTTTCAGGCTGGTACCTTTTGTGGTTAATATTCTGGTCTTTAAGGTATCCCGTGCATTAAGAATCTGATGATCAACAACAGCTAATTCCTCAAGGAGATTATAGGCTTTCATAAGTGTTTCCCTCTGAAGTTTACGTTCTTCAGCCGGATGTTTCAGTTCAGGAGCATCGTTTAATGTCAGATTTGTGGTAAAAGTCTCGGTTCCTTTTACCAGCTTAATATTATATGTTCCATCAATGTAACTGGGTCCAAAAGTTGCCTCGCCAAGAATATTAGGAGATTTTGGAACTTTTGGAGGGTCCATAACGGTTGCCACTCTTACTACATTTATTCCTTTACGTGTACCTGCCGGCACTTTTTTCAGGAACTTACCGTCGGAATCAAATATGTTGATGTACATATCGCCAAACACATGTCTTTTCTTGAGGTAGTAGCAAACAGTTGCTGCAGTGGATTGATTTTTTCCGGTAAATTCTGCATCACCCGGAAAATCCTGCCCCCCTTGCCCTGAAGGAAAGTAATAAGGACGTACCGGTAAAAATGCTACCTCCTGTTCAAGTACTGATTGATTTAAGTTCCTGACAGGAGTGAGGTCGTCGATAATAATTACGCCTCTTCCATGGGTTGCGAGTACCAGATCATTTTGCTTTGGCTGGAAGGCAATGTCATAAATTCCTGTTTGCGGAACTTTATTTTTAAATCTTACCCATACTTTGCCGTGATCAAGGCTTACATAAAGACCCAGCTCAGTTCCGAGAAAGATCAGGTTCGGATTAACAGGATCCTGTTTTATTACATGACAAAAACCATTGATTCCCGTATTTACAAGTGAAGTCCAGGATTTACCCAGATTGTCAGTATAATAAACGTATGGATTCATATCTCCGTTACGATGGGCATCTACTGTTACCCAGGCTGCATTTTTGTTAGTATTGTCAGCATCAATATGTGAAATAAAAGCGAACAGCGGCAATGCCGGAATTGCAGCATTCAGTTTTGACCATGTACTACCACCATCAGTAGTGAGTTGAATATTTCCATCGTCAGTGCCTGCCCAGATAATGTTTTCATCAAGCGGCGATTCACAAATAGTAAAAATGGTGGTGTTATTTTCAGCTGTGCTGTTATCTATTGTTAGTCCTCCTGATTTTTCCTGATTCTGACGTTTGGGGTCATTTGTTGTGAGGTCGGGTGATATTCTTTCAAACGAATCTCCCTTATCTTTGGAACGAAACAGGAATTGTGATCCAACATAAAGCCATCCCGATTTTTTACCAAAAACAGTTGGTGTATTCCAGTTGAATCTGAGTGATGCAGTTCCTGATTCAGGAAATGGTTTAAGATACTTACTTTCACCTGTCCTTTGATTTGTCCGGTTTATTCTTCCTCCCTGATATTGCGAATATGTTATATCGGGATCTGTCAGATCGCCATAAGTATAGAAACCATCACCATATCCGATATTTTTCCAGTCGGAATTTCTTATTCCTCCCGGCTTCCTGGATGGGCCCATCCATGAGCCGTTATCCTGTAAGCCTCCATAAACGTTATATGGGTTATTATTATCAAGGCTTACATGGTAAAATTGTGAAACCGGCAGACTCTGAACAAATCGCCAGGTATTTCCCTTATCTGCTGAAATATATACGCCACCGTCAGTACCCATATATATAAGCCGGTTATCGATTGGACTTACCCACAGGGCATGGGTGTCACTGTGATAGTTTCCGCCTGTTACAGATGGATTCTGGAATATTTTCCCGCCATTTGAGCTGGCCCATAGGGTGGTGCCCGGCTTATATATACGTTCCGGATCTTTTGGATCAGGCATGATCAGGCTATAATAAAATGGTCTGTCACCCATCATTGTCTGGTCACTCATCTTTTCCCATGAAGAACCCTGGTCAGTTGAACGAAACAGGGCGGATTTTGCAGATTCAACCAGAGCATACAGGTAGTGCGGTTTAACAGGAGAGACAGCAACAGCAATTCGTCCAAGTTCTCCCGCGGGTAATCCGTTGTGTATCTTATTCCATGTTGTTCCTCCGTCAGTAGATTTATATAGTCCGCTACCCGGCCCCCCGGATCTGAAAGTATGAGCCTGCCTTCTGAAATCCCACATTGAGGCATATAAAAGTGAAGGATTCTCCGGATCTATTGCCATATCCGCGCATCCTGTTGAGGGGTTTACATACAGCAACTTATTCCATGTCTTACCTCCATCGGTGGTTTTATAAACTCCTCTTTCCTCGCTGTCGCCCCATAATGCGCCCATGACTGCCACATAGACAATCGAGGGATCCTTTGGATCAATTATAATACGGCCGATGCGCTCGCTTTTTGGCAACCCCATCAACTCCCATTTTTCACCACCGTTGACAGTTCGGTAGATACCGGTTCCGATCGAAACACTGTTTCGTACCCAAACTTCACCTGTTCCAACCCAGACTGTGTCGGGATGATTCTGATCAATTGTTATGGTGCCTATTGACTGGCTGTAATCATCGAACACTGATTTGAATGTTGTTCCCTGATTAATTGATTTCCAGACACCCCCGCCTGCAGCGCCAACCCAGAGAATATTTGGATTTTTATTCAGCGCGTCAATGCATGAGATACGTCCACTCATTCTGGCGGGTCCAATCTGCCTACCTTCAATGTCTCCGAAAGTAGCATCGGTAATCTGTCCGTGGAGTACCAGTGTAACTGACAGAAAGAAAATACTGATATTAAGAAGTTTAAGGTTCATAATATTATATTTGAAGCGATTTAAATTACGATATTATTATTTTTTTGCTGGCTTATCGAACAGGCTGTCAGCAAGTTCAGTGTTTAGTTCAACTTTGTCAACAACTATTGTCCCGGCCAGTTGTCCATTCACTTTACTTTCAACTTTCCCGGGCACAGCAATACCTTCCACCTGCATATAGTTACTGTAATATTGATCTGAATTGCTTTCATTTCCCATTACCTTAATCTTTGAATTTGACCGGATCATGATGTATGAGTCAGAGTCTATATAATATGTAAATGAATCACCTTCTTTGGTAACAAGTTTTATTTTATAACAGGATGTCCCCTCCATATCTTCCTTCCCGTCATAGGTTACCGAATACCCTTTTTCATTCCAGTTCCACAGCATCCCATCCATATCTGACTGATACTTCATAGATTTAAGTACATCTTCTGACATTGGCTGGGGATCGGTAGCGCCGGTAAAAGGATTGAGGCTCCATCCTTCTTTTCCATTGTAAGTCTGTACAAATGTTAATGCCTGAAATGTGCCTTCAACATGCACCTTATCGGGTCGTTTTCCCATCTGAATAAATGGAATTTCAATACCACCCTGGATCATTTTTCCGGTAAGTCTTTGGGTATTAACCTTCGAGAGTTTGTCCTGACCCATAGCTGAAAAATGTTCTTTTAGTATATCATCCAATGACTGAGACTGCACCAGATTTGCTGATAGAAGAAAAAGAACCGACAGAAGTTTTGAAATGTTTTTCATACAGTTTAAGTTTGGTAATGATTAGTGTAGCAAGGTATTTGTTTTTTAGAACTATTACAAGTTAAGCTGTGGTCAATTGATCCTGTAAACATTGCCAGGGTAGCAGTTCACTAATCCTTTGAACTCCATCTGCAGAAGAAGCGATGATAATTTGTGGATTGGGATTTCGATCAACCGGCAAATAGTATCGATATTCAGTTCTCCCTGTTTCATGAGTAATTCATAAACCTGTTTTTCTTTATCATCAAGATCAGAAAACAATGTTCTCTGTACAGGAGGTTTTGTTTTTTCCGGCTTCCAGTTTAGAAAGTATTCTATATCATCAGAGCATTCTGTAAGCGCGGCTTTGTTATATTTTATCAGATTGTTACAACCGGCTGACCATTGATCCTCAGGTCTGCCGGGTACTGCAAAAACATCACGATTATATGAACCCGCGATGTCAGCTGTAATGAGCGCTCCTCCTTTAATTCCTGATTCCACAACCAGAGTAGCATCAGATAGTCCGGCAATAATTCTGTTTCTTTTTATAAAATTATTCCGTTCCGGCAGCTCACCGGATATAAAGTCAGTTAATAGGCCCCCCTGTTTAACTATCGCTTTCGCAGTTGAAGCATGAATAGAAGGGTACATTGTTTTAAATCCATGAGCGAGTACTCCAACCGTCTGGAGATTATTTGAGAGCGCGGCTTTGTGCGAGGCAATATCTATACCATATGCAAGTCCGCTTACTATTAAAAGATCGGGATGACCGGCAGCCAGACCTCCTATTATCTTCTCACATAATTCTTTACCACGTACAGTGGCATTTCGTGTGCCTACAACGCTTAATATCTTCACTGCATTCAGATCACAGTCTCCCATAAAAAAGAAAATAACAGGAGAATCTTCGCATTGCCTGAGTCTGAATGGATAATTATTATCGAGATAGAAATAGGTTTGAATATTATTCTTACTTACATATTCAACCTCCTTCTCGGCGGTATCCAGATATGATCTGTCTGATATATATTTTGCAAGGACAGATCCAATTCCCGGAATTTTGATGAGGTTTCCGTAAGGTTCATGAAACAATGCTTCCACACTGCCAAAATGGGATACAAGCTTCCGGGCGTTAACATCGCCAATACGGGGGATTAGGCCCAGAGCAATTTTATGCTTAAGTGATACCTCAGGCATAGCACAAGTAGTTGAGACAAACAAATATAAAAAAAAGAGCCGGATAACCAGCTCTTCTCTTTCATAAAAATGTCTCAATATTCAAAATGTTACTTGTTACTTGTTACTGGTTCTTAACCTAAACCTAAACCTCACGCCTCACGCCTCACGCCTGTTCTTAAATTACGCCCATATCGAGCATCGAATTTGCTACTTTCAGAAAACCAGCGATGTTTGCACCTTTTACATAATCAACATAACCGTCTTCCCTTTTACCGTGTTTTACACACTGGCCATGAATATTTTGCATGATCTCGTGCAGACGGTCATCAACCTCTTTGCTATTCCAGCGAAGTTTCATAGAGTTCTGTGTCATCTCTAACCCTGAGGTGGCGACGCCTCCTGCATTTGATGCTTTGCCCGGAGAAAATAATAACCCATGTTTCTGGATTGTCTCCACTGCTTCAGGTGTGCTTGGCATGTTGGCGCCTTCGCATATACAAATACAACCATTGTTAATGAGTTTTTCGGCATCTTCTGCGCTAAGTTCATTCTGTGTTGCACATGGCAGTGCAATATCGACCTTAACTTCCCATGGACGTTTACCTGCATGAAACTCAACACCTTCAAATGCATAGGAATAAGGCTTAACTATGTCTTCATTTGATGCACGTAGTTCAAGCATATACTCAATTTTCTTACCTGAAATTCCTTCACTATCATATACATAACCATCCGGTCCGGAAATAGTAACTACTTTGCCACCCAGTTCGGTTGCTTTAAGAGCCGCACCCCAGGCTACATTACCGAAACCGCTTATTGCTACTCTCTTGCCTTTGAAAGATTCTCCGCGTGTTGCAAGCATCTCTTTTGCAAAGTATACACAACCATAACCAGTTGCCTCAGGACGTACAAGTGATCCTCCCCAGTTGCTTCCTTTTCCGGTAAGAACTCCGGTATGTTCTCCCGCGAGCCTCTTGTACATGCCGTACAGGAAACCAATTTCGCGGCCTCCAACACCTATATCACCTGCAGGTACATCAGTCTCGGGTCCGATGTATTTCCAGAGTTCAAGCATAAATGACTGACAGAAACGCATTACCTCAGCATTTGATTTTCCTTTCGGATTAAAATCTGATCCTCCTTTAGCACCTCCCATAGGAAGAGTAGTAAGTGCGTTTTTAAAGATCTGTTCAAACCCTAAGAACTTAAGGATAGAAAGATTGACGCTCGGGTGAAAACGGAGACCACCTTTGTAAGGTCCGATAGCATTGTTAAACTGGATACGGTAACCAAGGTTTACTATTACATTTCCTTCATCATCAACCCAGGGAACTTTAAAAGTTACAATACGATCAGGTTCAATGAGACGTTCAATTATGTTTGCGGATTCAAACTGCGGGTTTTCATTGTAAACCTCCTCAATAGATTCCAATACTTCTTTTACTGCCTGTAAATACTCAACCTCTCCGGGATGTTTCTTTTCGAGGTTGTTCATGATTTTATCTACGTTCATTATTTTGGTTTTTAAGTTATTATCATGAAGAATAATTAATGCATCAAAATTGAGATTGTTAATAAGAATTAAAAATGATAATTCTCATGTTATCAGATGATAACCTTCACTCCGGGCTTGAGTATAAATTTAAGGCTTTAATCAGTTTTGTCCTTTCAGCCGATGAAAGAGCGCTGATATAGACAGGTGGGTATTTTGCAACCCCTTCCTTAAACTGCTGGAACAGTGTTATACTCTTTATTAGTCCAAAAAATCTTGAATCAATCTTATACCCACCGAAGGATCTTTTATCTATTTCAACTGAATTTTTCCTTCCCCCGACAATCCCTGAAGTGAAATATCTGAATACGATTTTTTCAGTGTCATCTGAAAAAAATACAAACTGGTAATTCAGCACCATTGGCAGAATAGCTATAAAAAGGTAAATACCCACCAGGATCACTGTCAATGCTGTATCGCTCATTCCAAGGAATGGAAATTTTATCAATTTTATCACGTAGGCAAGGGCAATATATGCAAGAAATACGACTGTGGCTCCGAAAAGCTTTATTCTCAGACTTATAATTGTTTTGCTGTTATCAAAAGTCATAGAAAAGAGTTTAAGTAAAATTAATCTTTTTTAAAGGAAGTTTTAATAAACTTACCTTCGGTTTTTAAAAAACCTCAATAAAAGCTCCCTGCAATCCTCTTCCATTATGCCTGATTCAACAGTTGTTTTCGGATGCAGCAATGAACCTGAAATTGTCCGGTACCCTTTTTTATCATCAGTTGCACCAAATACGAGTGAGGAAGCCTGGCTCCAGCCAATTGCACCTGCACACATCCCGCAAGGCTCAAGTGTGACATATATAGCACAATCTGTAAGGTATTTTCCACCCAGCCAGTTTGTGGCAGAGGTAATGGCCTGCATTTCAGCATGTGCTGTCGGATCTTTCAAAGTTTCTGTCAGGTTATGGCCACGGGCAATAATTATACCATTACATACTACAACAGCACCAACGGGGATCTCCTGTTTCTCAAAAGCTTTTTCTGCTTCAGCCAGGGCAGCTTTCATGTAGACTTCATTCTTGCTCAGAACCATATTTATATGATTAGACCGATAAAAGTATAAAGAAATTTGGGAATTACCTTTCTCTGTGCAATCTGATAATTTTCTTATTTTTGCTGATATTTAAAAACAAAGAGATGTACAGGACAAACACGTGTGGCGAGTTAAACATGAATTTTACCGGTCAGGATGTTATTTTATGCGGTTGGGTTCAAAAATCAAGAGATCTTGGCGGGATGACATTTGTTGACCTTCGCGACAGATATGGTATTACTCAGCTGGTCTTCAACATGGAAACCAACAAAGATCTTTGTGAAAAAGCAAGAAAACTCGGACGTGAATTTGTTGTTCAGGCAAAAGGTAAAGTAAAAGAGCGTAGTAATAAAAACCTAAAAATTCAAACTGGTGAAATTGAAATAGATGTTCTGGAACTTAATATTCTTAACAGGAGTGAGCTTCCGCCTTTTACAATTGAGGATGAAACTGACGGGGGAGAAGAGTTAAGAATGAAATACCGGTATCTGGACCTCAGGAGAAACTCAGTTAAAAATAATATAATTCTCCGGCACAAGCTATCTCAGGAAGTCCGTAAGTATATGGATTCCATTGGTTTTATTGAGGTCGAAACGCCTGTGCTTATAAAATCGACTCCCGAAGGAGCCCGCGATTTTGTGGTGCCTTCAAGGATGCAGCCTGGTACATTCTACGCATTGCCGCAGTCGCCACAGACGTTAAAGCAGCTTCTTATGGTAGCCGGGTTTGATAAGTATTTTCAGATTGTTAAATGTTTCAGGGATGAAGACCTCCGGGCCGACAGGCAACCTGAGTTTTCGCAAATAGATTGTGAAATGTCTTTTGTTGAAAGAAATGATATCCTTGAAACTTTTGAAGGTCTTGCTAAATATCTTTTCAAACAGATCAGGGGAATTGAATTCAAGGAACCATTTCTGAGGTTACCTTATTCCGATGCAATGGAATTCTACGGATCTGATAAACCTGATTTGCGTTTTGGGATGAGATTCACCGATATTACTGAAAATGTAAAAGGGCATGATTTCGCCGTGTTTGACTCATCTGAATATACAGGTGGAATTTGTGCAGAAGGTTGTTCGGAATATACAAGAAAACAAATTGATGAACTTACCGAATTTGTACGAAAACCTCAGCTTGGAGCAAAAGGACTCGTTTATATACGATATAATACCGATGGATCAATAAAATCATCAGTTGACAAATTTTATACAACGGAAGATCTGATGAGATTGGCTGTAACTATGAAAGCGAAACCCGGGGATCTGATAATGATCCTCGCGGGTGACAAAAAGAGAACTTTATCAGCACTTTCTGAATTAAGGCTTGAAATGGGAACGAGGTTGGGATTAAGAAAGAAAGATATATTTATTCCGTTATGGGTGGTCGATTTTCCCCTTCTTGAATGGGATGAGGAGACAAAGAGGTTCTATGCAATGCACCATCCTTTTACTTCACCTAACCCTGAAGATATTAATCTGATGGAAAGCGATCCGGGAAAGGTACGGGCAAATGCATACGACTTGGTTATTAATGGAGTAGAGATCGGCGGAGGATCAATCAGAATTCATGACGCTGCTGTTCAGAAACTGATGTTCAAGGTTCTTGGATTCACTGACGAAGAGGCGAATGAGCAATTTGGCTTCCTGCTTAATGCATTTAAATTCGGAGCTCCTCCTCACGGAGGAATTGCTTTCGGATTTGACAGGTGGGCAGCAATGTTCGGGGGTCAGGATTCCATCCGCGACTTTATTGCCTTCCCAAAGAACAATTCTGGACGTGACGTTATGCTTGACACTCCCGCGAAGATATCAGTTAAACAGCTGGCAGAACTGCAACTCAGTATAGGGAATAAGAAATAGAAAGGTACTTATTACTATTTATTCTGTATTTTGGTTTTCAGAAGGATAACTCCACCGTAGCCTCTCGATCCGTACATAGCTGCTGATGAACCCTTTAGTACTTCAATTGATTCAACAGATGAAGGGGAGACACCGTCAAAGGAACTCACATAAACACCATCAAGCACAAGAAGTGCAGGAACTGGCCCTGCAAGATTTTTAGATCCCTGTATATAATATGTGTCTCCATTGCCTGTAATTCCCCCAACTTCCCTGCGTATCATATCAGATATTGAAGCATAGGAGGCATATTTACTTTTTGTTCCGTCAATTTTACTTATCTGGTTAGTCTGGTTCTTCTTTTTTATATAAGCATAACCAGAATTGACTCCTTCTTCTCCTGGCGCAACTTCTTTGTCCTGAGCTTGTTGAACCGATTGTGTATTAAAATTAAAATCAACCTGGGTTTTCCCGGATATAGCTTCTTCGCTCATACCATTACCAAATGTGAAGATTCCGATTTTCAATGCTGTTGGTTTAACCTTAATCTTATACTTTCCGTTAGCATCGGTCATTGAATTGGTTTTTTCACCATCAATCATAACTATTGCATTAACAACTGGCTTCTTATCTGCATCCAGTACAGTACCTGTAATAGTTATCTTTTTATTATTTTTTTGTGCACTTACATTGTTGATACACAAAACCGATACCAGTACCATAAAGACCAGCATTGTAAAAACATTATTCCTTTTCATTTTATTTGGTATTAAAGAGGTTCGTAATTTACACCGAAGTCAGCTAAAGAGCAAATAAAACCTGAATTATATGCTCCTTCCTATGAGAGTTGCAGAGGTAGTTCTTTCAATCAGTATCCTTGCATAGCAGCCCTTGCTAAGCTCATTCCGGGGAAATACAACAACTTTATTCTGAGAGGTTCTGCCTGACAGATACTCTGCAGATCTTTTTGATATCCCTTCAATTAACACATCAAATATCATGCCGATATCATTTTTTTTTAATTTTGCTGAATTCTTGTTTTGGAGTGCTATCATTTCACTAAGTCTTGCAGATTTTATTTCCTCAGGAACATCATCCTTAAATTTTCTGGCTGCCCTGGTTCCTGGTCTCTCATTATATTTAAACATATATGCAAAGTCAAAGCCTGCCCATTCCATTAGCGAGAGTGATTCTTTATGATCCTCTTCTGATTCTGTACAGAAACCTGTAATCATATCAGTCGAGAGTGCACATTCAGGTAATATGGTGCGGATAGCCTTAACGCGCTCCATATACCATTCCCTTGAGTATTCCCGGTTCATAAGCTTTAGAATGCGGCTGCTTCCGCTTTGAGCAGGAAGGTGGATATGTTTACATATATTATTATGCCTGGCCATTGTATGCAAAAGTTCATCCGAAATGTCTTTTGGATGAGATGTTGAAAATCTTACCCGCAGTAAAGGATCAACTAAAGCAACCTTCTGAAGAAGTTCCGGAAATCCAACAACACTCTGACCTTCTTCCCATTTATATGAATCAACATTTTGTCCAAGCAGGGTAACATCCCTGTACCCATTGTCAAACAGTTCCTTTACTTCACTGATAATTGATTCATGGTTCCGGCTTCTTTCGGCTCCCCGTACATAGGGGACGACACAATAAGCGCACATATTATTACAGCCTCTCATTATCGAAACAAATGAAGATACTCCATTTTTATCCATCCTCACGGGTGAGATATCCGCGTATGTCTCCTCACGTGAGAGAAGTACATTAACAGCCTTATGGCCGGCTTCAGCCTCAGCAACCAGGGAAGGTAGTTCCCTGTAAGCATCTGGTCCCACAACAATATCTACCAGCTGATCTTTTTCAAGAAGTTTCTCTTTCAACCTTTCTGCCATACATCCTATTATACCGATCTTTAAATCCCTCTTCTTCTTTTTCAAATGTTTGAAGACCTCAAGACGGCCCCAGATTCTTTGTTCTGCATTATCCCGGATAGAGCAGGTGTTTATTAAAATTAATCCGGCATCGTTTATTTCCGATGTTGGCGTATAGCCTGCTTTGGAAAGGATGGACATTACTACCTCACTGTCAGCTACGTTCATCTGACACCCGTATGTTTCGATATATACTCTTTTTGGCATTGAATTTTTACCAGTCTATTACTCTTAAATCAAAGGTTTATGGTCTCAGGCTGCACGCTATCGGTTCTTGTTCTCACTTATCACCTGTCGACTTATGCCTGACTCCTGTCGCCTGACTTTATCGTACAAAAGTATAAAGTATGATCGAGGTTTAAAAGAATTATTTACTTTTGCATTCTGTATAATAAATATTTATAGTATGTCAGGTCATAGTAAATGGTCAACCATTAAGCGGAAAAAAGGCGCAATAGATGCAAAAAGGGGAAAGATTTTCACCAAAATCATTAAGGAAATTATTATTGCTGCCAAAGAGGGAGGTACCGATCCCGAAACGAATTCCAGGCTCCGTCTTGCTGTTCAGAACGCAAAAGGCGCCAATATGCCCAAAGACAATATTGACAGGGCAATAAAAAAAGCTGCCGGCGCTGAAGCTGAAAGTTTTATTGAGACTTCTTTCGAGGGCTATGCTCCCTGTGGAGTAGCAGTATTTGTGGAGTGCCTTACTGATAATAATAACAGGACGGTTGCTTCAGTACGATCTGCTTTTAATAAGCACGGAGGAAACCTCGGAACAAACGGATCACTAAGTTTCCTTTTTGACAGAAAAGGTGTTTTTTCAATTAAGAATGAAGGATTTTCTCTTGAGGATACAGAACTTGAGATGATTGATGCGGGTGCAGAAGATTTTGACGTCGATGGTGACGTGATTACAGTTACCTGCGCTAAGGAAGATTTCGGAAGTGTAAACAGGAAGCTGAATGAACTTGGCATTGAACCTGAAGAGGCCGGATTGAAACGCATTCCTAATGATTCCAAAAAGCTCGATCTTGAATCTGCAAAAAAAGTTCTTAGGCTTATTGATACACTTGAAGATGATGATGATATCCAGTTTGTTTATCATAATCTGGAAATGACTGACGAACTGGCGGCTGAACTGGGTTAAGGTTCTTTGTTTAGAAATCCTCTGAGTAACAATTTTCAGAGAAAGAAAATAATAAAACAGGATATTCCGTTTTTAATCTGTCAATGAATTGTTAATTTTGCGCCATGATTAAAAAACTCAATTTGTTTATATTATTCCTCTGTTTTTTATCAGGGCTCGGTTCTGCTCAGTCCTTCGTAAAGACTTCAGAACTTTTTCAAAGAACAGATGAAAATTCACGCACCGGGCAACTTAATATAGTCCAGGATCCAGCCATTGATACACTGATTAGCAGGTATATCCTGATGAGCAGGAAAAATTTTAACGATTATGGTTATTATGGCATGGATGGTTTCAGAATACAAATATATTATAGTAACAAGAGAAGTGCCAAGGAAGAAGCTGCTAAAGCCAGACAGGAATTTATAACCAAATTCCCCGGGATTCCCACCTATGCATTATTCGCTGAACCGGCATACTACAAAATACAGGTTGGTGACTTCAGGACAAAAACCGAAGCAACCAAGTTGTTTATGTTAATCAGCAAGGAATTTCCTGATGCAATCCTGCTGCCGAATGTGTATATTAATTTCCCTGATCTGAATATTAATAAATTATGAGCGACAGCATCAAACACGAATGTGGCATAGCAATGTTAAGATTACTAAAGCCGATGGAGTACTATATTGAAAAATATGGTACATGGAGCTATGGCCTGCAGAAAATGTACCTGATGATGGAAAAGCAGCATAACAGGGGTCAGGATGGTGCAGGAATTGCGGGAATAAAATTGAATGTTCCGCCAGGTAACAGATATATTTTCCGCCAGAGATCTAATCAGGCAAATCCAATTAAAGAGATATTCGGACTAATTTATGAAGATATTGATGCCCTGACCCGTAAGCATGGTGAGGAATTTAAAAATCCGGCATTTATTAAAGAGCGTGTTCCATTTGCCTGTGATATTTATCTTGGCCATTTGAGGTACGGTACTTACGGGAATTATAATATAGATTATGTACATCCCGTAAGTCGTGAAAATAATTGGAAGTCGAAGAATCTGGTTATGGCAGGTAATTTCAACCTTACCAATGTAGGAGAGGTATTCAAAAGTCTGGTCGAATTAGGTCAGAATCCGGTTGACTTCTCCGATACAGTAACCATTCTGGAAAATATTGGTCACCGTCTTGATGAGGAAAATGAGAGGCTTTTCCGAAAATTCAAGGAGGAGGGTTTTTCAAAGAAAGAGATATCCCCGATGATCGAGAACAACCTGGATGTTACGTCCATTCTGCAAAAAGCAAGCCGTAACTGGGACGGTGGTTATGCAATGGCAGGAATGATCGGTCATGGCGATGCCTTTGTAATGAGGGATCCGGCAGGTATCCGACCTGCGTTTTACTATGTTGATGATGAGGTTGTTGTGGTTGCTTCCGAACGGCCGGTAATTCAGACAATATTCAATGTAAGAACTGATAACGTAATGGAGCTTCCTCCGGCAAGCGCAATTATTATAAAGAAGTCGGGTGAAACAACTATCGAAAAGCTCCGGGAAGAGACTGAACTGAGAAAATGTTCGTTTGAAAGGATTTATTTTTCAAGAGGTACAGATAAAAATATCTACAGGGAGAGAAAGAAACTTGGAGAACTGCTTACAAAACCTGTTTTGAAGTCGGTGGATTATGATCTTGACAATACTGTATTTTCTTATATACCGAATACCGCGGAAAGCGCATTTTACGGTTTGATAAAGGGTGTGGAGGATTATTTGAGCCAGGTAAAAATCGATCATATTCTCAGCCGTGGCAAATATCTTTCAAGAGAGGAACTGGAAAAAATTATTAACCAGAGGCCACGGGTAGAAAAAATTGCTGTTAAGGATGCCAAACTCCGGACTTTCATTTCTGAAGATAAAGGCCGGGATGATCTTGTAGGGCACATTTATGACGTTACTTATGGGGTTATCAGACGAGGCATTGATAACCTGGTGGTTATAGATGACTCAATAGTAAGGGGTACTACCCTGAAGAAAAGCATAATCCGGATACTGGATAAACTTGATCCTAAGAAAATTGTTGTTGTCTCTTCCTCTCCGCAACTCAGATATCCCGATTGCTATGGAATTGACATGGCAAAACTCGGAGATTTTATTGCTTTCAAAGCTGCCATAGAGCTTTTAAAAGATACAGGAAGGGAATCAGTTATTAATCAGGTGTATGAAGAGGCTATTTCAGAACTGAAAAAGCCTGTTGTGGAAATGAGAAATGTAGTGAGGGAAATATATAAACCTTTTTGTCCCGATGAGGTCTCTGCAAAAATAGCCTCAATGCTTAAATCGGATGAAATAAAATCAGAGGTTGAAATTGTATTTCAGTCTATAGAAGGACTTCATCAGGCCTGCCCCGGTCATCTTGGCGATTGGTATTTTACAGGTAATTATCCTACGCCCGGTGGCAATAAGGTTGTTAACCAGTCTTTTATCAACTATGTGGAAGGCAGGAACGTGCGGGCTTACTGATTCTCGTGCGAGAACCATGTTATTTCAAAGTCCTTTTTATAAGAGGCAAGGTGCCTGTTAATCTTTTCAACGTAAATATCCCTGAGAGTAATCATAATTCCGGTTTCTTCAACATCACCGAATTTGTGATTGATAAATGTGCCGAATGTTCGCATCGTGGGTGACAGATTCATGTAGGCATTAATAAGAGGAGGTATGTTTTCATTCAGGTTCCTGACCTCTCTTGAAAGGGTCTTATAGTTTTCTTTATATCTTCTCCATCCCCAGGCCCTGAAGATCTTTTTCATCTCTTCAGTATTCAAATTAATATTGGCAGGATCGATTGGAATAACAAGGCCGTCAGGATCCTTAAAATGCTTCTTCAGGAAATAGAGAATCATATTCCTGGCTTTCTGATTGAAATGCGGATACATAGTCACCTTCCCGAACAGATATTTCAGGTGATGATTATCAATAATTATTGCGCCAAGCCCGTCCCATAAATTATCAAGAGCAAAAAGGCTTTTCCTGCCCATGGAACGCGACTGATAATCAGGATGAACAAATGATCGTCCAAGTTCCATAAGATGAGGATAATACTTACTCAGGAATTTGTCGGAAAAATGAAAATATGATGATGACGCAAGTTTGGTGATATCACAGTCAATGCATCCTTTTAAAGGAAAATAAAATCGATAACCGCCGATCAGTTCCTGTCTTTCAGGGTCCCATACTATCAATTGCTTCTGAGGATCAACTTTAGCTGTATCGAATTCATCAATATCGATATCGTACCCGGTACCTCCTCCGGCATGCCTGAAAGTAAGCTCCCTTACGCGTCCGACCTCATGCATCAATGAAGGAGAATTGTTATAGTCAAAAATATATACCTCATTGTTCCCATTATTGGTCTTCCGAAGAAGTTTGTCAGGAGTCAGTTCGGCAATTATTTGATCCTTTGGGAGTTGGTCAACAATGGGTTTCATTGAATATAGATACGTGGAAACTGATTACCAGAATATAATTCCTAAAAACAGAATGCAAATTTACTCTTTTTTTATTATTTTATTGCCAGGCAATAATGATTTGAGGTTATATGTTTCTGTTTTAATCCAATCAGCCCATTCCAAAGCAGATTTTGTTTTATCAAATGTTTCCCGGGGTATTGATTTACCAAAAATAAGTTGTATTTCTTTACCCTTTTGTCTGAACATTTCATCAGCCAGATAAAGCATCTCTATATTTACTTTTATACCTAAAAATTTTCTTACATTTGACAGGTTATAAAAAAAATCGGAATTCCTGCCTGAAAAATATGCGGGCACAATATCTCTGTTGTGCTGTATTGCCTTTGAGATGAAGCTTTTATGCCATTGCAGATCTTTGATTATACCTTTATTTTTACGTGAACATAACCCGGCCGGAAAATACAGGATCTGACTGTCTGAAGCATATGCCTCTTCCATCATCCGGGCTGCATTTTTTCCCTGACTACCATGTTTGTTTACAGGAATAAATATCCCAGACAGGTTTTCGATGTTTGTAAGAATGTCGTTTACAGGAAATTTAATGTCGGGAAAGCGTTTGGATAACTCATAGATAAAAACCAGACCGTCGAGCCCGCCAAGAGGATGATTTGAAACAAAAATAAACCTACCTTTTTCAGGTATATTTTCAGTACCAAAAACCTTGTATTTAATCTCAAAATGCCTTAAGCCCGCCTCAATCAGTTCAGCATTTTTCAGATGTCCCCATTTTTTCAGAAAGTCATTCAGTTCTTCCTGATGTACAATCTTTTTCAGATAATTTACAATGAACCGGGGAATGGTCCTGGCAAGTGTCGGATTTTTCGAACTTAGTATCTTTTCGACATCAAGCCTCTTATTTTCACTATTCCCGATTGTGCTATTCATTTTCAACCTTATTTTTGTTAAGAATGCGGACTCAAATTTACCAAAAAAGTCGAAATCCATTTACCGCGAAGATCGAAAAGGTTTGCTTTGCATACCGCGGTTAAAATGAACGTGTTTGACAACCCCCATTGGGGCAGGAATAGAGAGAAATATAGGCAAAAGAAAGAAGGGGTTAGAAGAATTACGTAAGGAATGCCTATTAGCCCGGAGGGCCTGGTTTAAAAGTTATCAACAAAAACTGAAAAAAGTGGGGTAAAGTGGAGTAAAGTGGATAAAAATTGTTTATTTTTACCCTTTATTTTGATAACCCAACATGGCCACATTCATAGGTGATTACACGTGCAAGGTGGATGTCAAAGGAAGGATCATACTTCCGGCGGCATTTAAAAAGCAGATGCCTGAAGATGCACAGGACCATTTTGTGGTGCGGAAGGATATATTCGAAAACTGTCTTGTTCTCTATTCTATTGAAGATTGGAACAGACAGCTGGATAAGATCCGGAAGAGAATAAACCCCTATAACCGTGAGCATAATATGTTCCTTAGAAATTTCTTTAAAGGGACTGCTGAACTCTCACTTGATAACAATAACCGTCTGCTTGTTCCGAAAAGATTAATGGATCTCATCGGAGCTCAAAGGGACGTTGTACTTGCTGGTCAGGATGGAAGGATTGAGATCTGGGCATCGGATATCTATGATAAAATTGATATGCCTGGTGATGCCTTTGCCAACCTGGCTGAAAAACTGATGGGTAGTAGTTTAAATGAGCCTGAAATATAATGGTTTACCATATTCCCGCATTGCTCAAAGAGAGTATTGATGGGCTGAACATCCGGCCCGATGGGATATATGTTGACGTTACATTCGGAGGAGGAGGGCACTCAATGGAGATTCTGAAGCATCTTGGTAAAGGCAGGCTAATAGTTTTTGATCAGGATGAAGATGCCAGACTAAATATCCCTGATGATAACCGGCTTCTTTTTCTTGACCAGAATTTTCGTTTCCTGAAAAACAATCTGCTCTTTAATGGCATAAGCTCAATAGATGGGCTAATAGCGGATCTTGGTGTATCTTTCCATCAGTTCGATGAACCCGACAGAGGTTTTACTTTTCGCCAGAATGCTCCTTTGGACATGCGAATGAATAAAAGCGGAAATGTAACAGCTGCCAATCTTATCAGAACCCTCGATGAATCTGACCTGGCTGATATCTTCTACCTGTTTGGAGAACTGACAAATTCCAGGAGGATCGCAAAAGAAATTGTCGCGGCACGTAACATCAAACCATTGACAACTGTTAATGATATGATTAATGCAATTGGCAAGTTGGCACCATACAGACAGGAACATAAATTTTACGCTAAGGTATTTCAGGCACTTAGAATTGCAGTTAATCACGAAATTGAATATCTGAAAGAAATGCTTGAACAGGCTATTGACATACTTAGCCCGGGAGGCAGACTGGTAGTAATAACCTATCATTCACTTGAAGACAGGGTTGTGAAAAATTTTATGAAGACAGGCAATTTTGACGGAGTTGAGAACAAAGATTTTTACGGGAACGTAGAAACTCCTTTTAAAATTATAAACAGAAAAGGTACAATTCCCGGGGATGAGGAGATTGCTAATAATAACCGTGCGCGAAGTGCAAGGCTCAGAATTGCAGAAAAAGTATGACAAATGGTAGCAGAGAAGGATAATACAAAAAAGGAGTTTAAGACCGGCAGCTTCATGAAGGAACTACTTAGCGGGACAATGGTTTCCGAGAAGATAATCCTGAAGAATCTGGGGTATGTCTCCCTTGTAACTCTTCTTCTTGCAATTTATATTGGCAACAGATTTCATGCAGAAAAGATTACCAGGGAATCGTCAAGACTTCAAAGGGAGGTTAGGGATCTGAAAGCAGAGTCACTTTCAACATCAGCTGATCTTATGTATGTGAGCAGGCAGTCTGTGGTATTCAGATTGGTCAGGGAAAAAGGGCTGAATCTCGAAGAGCTGAAAACCCCTCCTTTTAAACTTTTGGTTAGCAAAAAATAGGAATAATGGCAGTTAGGGATGAAATAGTTTGGCGCGGGGGCATTGTATATTTTGCAATTGCTCTTCTTGCTGCAGCTATACTTATCCGGATACTTATCCTGCAATTTGTTCAGCATGGTAAATGGGCCGCCATGAGCGAAAAATATGTATATAAAACTGCCGAAGTGCAGGCAACCAGGGGGGATATTCTCACAAATGACGGCCGTCTACTGGCCAGCTCTGTTCCATATTACACAATTTACATGGATACACGCAGCACTGGGATGTCAGGCTCTACATGGTCAAATGGAATAAACGGTTTATCAACCGGGTTGGCAAGGTTTTTAGGCGAAAGATCAACAGCAGGATGGAGATCAGCAATAACAGAAGCCAGACGGAAAGGTGACAGGTATTTCCTCATCAAACGCAAGGTGGATTATATGACTCTTAAACAGGTTAAAGAGTTACCTATTTTCAGAGAGGGCCAATACAAGGGAGGTATGGTTGCACAGGCAGAGAACAGGAGAATTCTCCCAAATAATGATCTGGCAACGCGTACTATAGGATATCTGAATCTTGGAAGTGAGGGAAATGAGGTAGGTGTGGAAGGAGCCTTTGATAAAGACCTGGCAGGTAAAAATGGTGTTGCGGTTAAACAACGCCTTACGGGGGGTGACTGGATTACAGTCGAAGGACCCAACAGTGTTGAATCCAGGGATGGAAATGATGTTGTTACGACTTTAGATATTGATCTTCAGGATGTAGCAACAACAGCCCTGTTGAATCAACTCCGAAAAAATGATGCCGATCATGGTTGTGCTGTTCTGATGGAAGTTGCAAGCGGGGACATAAAAGCTATTGCCAATCTCGAACTGGGAAGTGATGGCGATTATCACGAAACCTACAACTACGCGGTTGGCGAGAGCACTGAACCCGGATCAACTTTTAAGCTTCCGTCGTTAATGGCTGCTATTGAGGATGGGGTTATTGATACCGGTGATATTGTTGATACCGGCACCGGAAGCATTAAGTATTATAACCAGGTCATCCATGATACAAAAGAAGGAGGGAATGGCAAAATAACCGTAAATCAGGTCTTTGAGAAATCGTCCAATGTCGGAACATCCAAGCTGATCTATGAACATTACAAAGATAATCCGAAAGCATATGTCAACAGGCTTTATGCAATGAAGCTTAATGAAAAGCTTAATCTTCAGATAAAAGGAGAAGGAACACCCTTGATAAGATATCCCGGAGATAAGCTCTGGTCCGGAATCTCACTTCCGATGATGTCGCATGGGTATGAAGTACAGCTAACGCCTCTTCAGATACTCACTTTCTATAATGCAGTTGCAAATAACGGACGTATGGTTCGTCCCCGGTTTGTAAGTGCAATTCTTCACAATGGATCAGTTATAAGAAGTTATGGCCCTGAGGTAATAATCAATTCAATAGCTTCAAGGTCAACAATAAGAAAGGCTAAAATTATGATGGAGGGTGTTGTTCAGCGTGGTACCGCAACAAACCTGAAAAATGCCAACTATAAAATTGCCGGTAAAACAGGAACAGCTCAGATTGCCAAAGATAAACACGGGTATAGACAGGGTTCCGGAATATCGTATCAGGCCTCATTTGTAGGTTATTTCCCTGCTGAAAATCCTCTCTATTCATGCATTGTGGTTGTTAATGCTCCTTCAAATGGTGTTTATTATGGAAACCTGGTGGCAGGTACAGTTTTTAAAGAAATTTCTGATAGAGTTTATTCTACAAGTTTTTTCCGTGACTATAAACCTGAAGATAAAGAAAAAATAAAACCTTCTGCTCCTGAGGCCGGAAATGGTTTCCGCGAAGATATCAACGAGGTACTAAGAAACCTTGATGTGCGATACAGAAGGACTTCTGATAACGAATGGGTTGCAACACGCGAAAGCGGTGATACTATCAGACTGGCCGGAGTGAAGCTGGAGGACGGTCTTGTTCCGGATGTAAGAGGTATGAGCCTCAGGGATGCAATATACCTTCTTGAGAATAGCGGGATTAATGTCAGGTACAACGGAAAAGGGAGAGTGCTCAGGCAATCACCCGAACATGGCGCAAGATATTACCAGGGAACAACAGTTTCACTTGAAATGAATATGTGAGATGATGAATATAGATGAAGTATTAAAAGACATTGAGATAGTTTCCCTGACAGGCAAAACAGGGATCACTGTTTCAGGTATTGAATTTGATTCACGAAATGTGACCACAGGATCTCTTTTTGTGGCTGTAAAAGGATATAATTCCGATGGTCATGATTTTATTAATTCAGCCGTGAAGTCAGGAGCGGTAGCTATTATATGTGAAACACTTCCTGAGAATCAGGATAAGAAAATCAGCTGGATAAAGACGACCGATTCATCCAAAGCTCTCGGGCTGGCTGCGTCGAATTTTTTCGGTAACCCTTCCGAATCACTTAAGCTGGTTGGAGTAACCGGTACAAATGGTAAAACAACTATCGCAACACTTCTTTACAGAATGTTTTTGCAGCTGGGATATAAATGCGGGTTGTTTTCAACTGTCTGCAATTATATTAATGCTAAGGAATTTCCTGCAACTCATACTACGCCAGATCCGGTACAGCTCAACAGGCTGTTGTCTGAAATGGTAACTGCTGGTTGCGACTATGCATTCATGGAAGTGAGCTCTCATTCGGCTGATCAGCAGAGGATAGCAGGATTGAAATTTGCAGGTGGTATCTTTTCAAATCTTACTCACGATCACCTCGACTATCATAAGACCTTCGAAAATTATCTGAAAGCAAAAAAAAGATTCTTTGACTCATTGCCCGAAAAATCTTTTGCACTTGTAAATATTGATGACAAAAATGGAAGTGTTATGCTGCAAAACTGTAAGGCACGCCACTATACGTTTTCTGTAAGGGCAATGGCTGATTACCGTTGCAATATAATTGAGCAGACTTTTGAAGGAATGTCTTTAAAGATTCAGGGGAAGGAAGTATGGACGCGCTTCATAGGTGAGTTTAATGCCTCAAATCTGCTGGCAGTATTTGCCTCTTCGGAGCTTCTGGGAGCATCCGAAAAGGAGATACTCACAATACTGAGTGATCTTCATTCTGTTGCCGGAAGACTTGAAGTTATAAAATCTGCCGGAGGCATTTCCGGTATTGTCGATTATGCCCATACCCCCGATGCACTTTTAAATGTAATCGATACACTTAATAAAATCAGGGAGGGTGGAGTGCAGCTCATAACGGTTGTGGGGGCGGGAGGCGACAGGGATAAAACTAAGCGTCCTGAGATGGCAGCAATTTCTGCGCTGGGTAGTGATAAACTAATTCTCACATCCGACAATCCCAGAACAGAAGATCCTGAAAAAATTATTGATGACATGGAAGCCGGAATTACACCTGACCTTAAACGTAAAACACTTAGAATTTCCGACAGGCATGAAGCTATCAGGACAGCAGTTATGCTGGCTAAACCGGGAGATGTGATCCTGGTTGCCGGAAAGGGTCATGAAACCTACCAGGAAATTATGGGAGTGAAACATCACTTCGATGACAGGGAAGAATTGAAAAATGCATTATTACTTAAGTAAAACAAAGAAAAGATGCTATACTATCTGTTCAAATATCTTCATACACTCAACTTTCCCGGAGCAGGTGTTTTTAACTTTATCTCTTTCAGGTCAGCTGCCGCGGTTATTACTTCACTCTTTATTTCGCTTCTTATTGGGAAACGGATAATACGATATCTTCAGGTCAAACAGGTAGGTGAGGTTGTAAGAGATCTTGGGCTTGAGGGTCAATATCAGAAAAGGGGCACACCTTCAATGGGCGGGATTATAATACTTGCATCTATTGTAATTCCTACTCTGTTGTTTGCGCGGCTCGATAATATCTACGTAATTCTTATGCTGATAACTACCATATGGCTTGGCCTCATAGGGTTTCTCGATGACTATATTAAAATATTCAAAAAAAATAAAGCTGGTCTGGAAGGAAAGTTTAAGGTTGTCGGACAGATAGTCCTTGGTTTTATTGTCGGCATGGTACTTTTTTTCAGTCACGATGTAATTATAGTGGAAAAGGTTCCCATTTCCGACCTGTCGTTAAGAGAGAAAACTGAACTTCTGGATCCGTCCGTTACATATTCATCCCAGGTTGAAATACCCATGGAAAGAAAATCAACCAAAACTACAATACCGTTTATTAAGAACAATGAGTTTGATTATTCGTGGCTGGTTTCATTTATAGGTGAAGACCATCGTCGGCCATTTACATGGATTGCCTTTGTTATAATTGTAATATTCATTGTTACTTCAGTCTCGAACGGTGCCAATCTTACTGACGGCCTTGACGGACTTGCTACCGGCACATCGGCTGTAATAGGCACAGCTTTGGGAATACTGGCATATCTGTCGAGTAATATAATCTATGCGAAGTATTTAAATATAATGTATATCCCTAACTCCGAGGAGCTGGTAATTTTCGCCAGCGCATTTATCGGCGCAACAATTGGTTTTTTGTGGTACAATTCATTTCCCGCGCAGGTCTTTATGGGCGATACCGGGAGCCTTGCCCTGGGAGGTATAATTGCAGTGTTTGCGATTATAATAAGAAAAGAACTTTTAATACCAATCCTTTGCGGGATATTCCTGGTTGAGAACCTGTCAGTTGTAATGCAGGTTGCCTGGTTCAAAAGAACTAAGAAAAAATATGGAGTGGGCAGGAGAATATTCCTGATGGCACCCCTTCACCATCATTATCAGAAACAGGGGTATCCTGAACCGAAGATCGTTATACGGTTCTGGATCGTGGCAATTATTTTGGCTGTAATTAGTATTGTGACGCTCAAGATCAGATAAGAAAATGAAGAAGAAGATTGTTATACTGGGAGCAGGAGAAAGTGGCGCAGGATCAGCTGTACTGGCGCAAAAACATGGATTTGAAGTGTTTGTATCCGACAAAGGTCAGATAAAAGATAAATATAAGGAAATACTTGATAGTCACAAAGTAAAATGGGAGGAAGGGAAGCATGATGAAAATATTATCCTCTCTGCTGATGAGGTTATTAAGAGCCCGGGTATTCATGAAGATGCTCCCATTATTTTAAAGCTTCGCGAAAAGGGGATTCCTGTAATTTCTGAAATAGAATTTGCAGGGAGGTATTGCACCGGAATGAAAATATGCGTAACGGGGAGCAATGGCAAGACTACAGTTACAAACCTGATCTATCATATCCTTAATAAGGCAGGTATGAAGGTTGCGATGACCGGTAATGTTGGCAACAGCTTTGCTATGGCAGTAGCAGAAGGACCTTATGATTATTATGTGATTGAACTGAGTAGTTTCCAGCTCGATGGTATGTATGAATTCAAAGCTGACATAGCTGTTCTGATGAATATTACACCTGATCATCTCGACAGATATGGTTACAAACTTCAGAATTATATTGATTCAAAATTCAGAATAACCCAAAACCAGCAGAAATCTGATTTTCTGATTTTCTGGGAAGGTGATCCGGTCATCAGGTCTGAATTGTCAAAGAAACACTACGGAATGACTCTTCTTCCTTTTTCCGATGAAATAAAGGAAGGAATGACTGCTTATATTGATAATAACCAATTGATTATAGATTTCCCTAATAAAACAAACCTTATGACTATTCATGAATTGGCACTCAAAGGCCGTCACAACACTTACAACTCAATGGCAGCAGCCATTGCCGGGAAAGTTCTAAACATCCGTAAGGATATAATCAGGGAAAGTCTCACTGATTTTCAGGGAGTTGAACACCGGTTGGAACAGGTAATAACTGTCTGTGGTATTAATTTTATTAATGATTCAAAAGCAACAAATGTAAATTCAACATGGTATGCTATTGAGTGCATGGAGAGTGATATTGTATGGATAGTTGGGGGTGTTGATAAGGGGAATGACTATTCGGAATTATTTCCCGTAGTATTGAAGAAGGTCAAAGCTATAGTCTGTCTTGGCAAGGATAACAAAAAGATTATTGAGGCTTTTAAAGATAAGGTATCAACAATAGTGGAAACAACATCGATGGAAGAGGCTGTCCGGTCTTCATATTACCTGGCTAAAAAGGGTGAAACTGTATTGTTATCACCTGCTTGTGCCAGCTTCGATCTCTTTAAAAATTATGAAGACAGGGGTCGTCAGTTTAAAGAAGCAGTGAGAAACCTTTAATTAGAGAACTGAATGCAACAAGGCTGGCTTACAAAGACATTTAAAGGAGATAGGGCGCTATGGGGTCTTGTTGCTCTCTTTATGATCTATTCCCTGCTGGCTGTTTACAGCTCTTCTGCAGGGGTAGCCTTTATGAAATATGGGGGCAATACCACATACTTTCTAAGGAGTCAGTTCTTAATGCTCCTTTTGAGTCTGGTTATTATTGTAGTAGTACACTATCTTCCCTACAGGATTTACTTTTCGATGGCCGGTTTAATACTGATCGGGTCGGCAGGATTATTGATACTCACGTTTGCTTTCGGATCAAGGGTTAACGAAGCAACCCGCTGGCTGGTTATTCCGGGAACAGGATTCCGTCTTCAGACTTCAGATGTAGCAAAGGTTGCACTTGTCCTTTATCTTGCCAGAACTTTGGCAAAGTATCAGGACAAACTGGATAATTTCATGCTTGTAACAAAATACCTGCTTTTCCCTGTTGCAATTATCTGCGGTCTGATCATGCCTGAGAACCTTTCAACTGCAGTTATGATTTTTGGTATGAGCCTGGTTATTATGTTTATAGGAAGAGTTCCCTTTAAATTTCTTATCGCTTATATCGGCATAGGGGTTGTGGCCATAATATTGTTTGCCCTGGTTCTTACAATGGTTTCAAAAACTAACAGGGTTCAGGTCTGGAAAAACAGGATAGAACACTATTTCTCAGGCGCCACTGATGAGGATGGAGATTATCAGTCTAATCAGGCTAAGATAGCAATATCAACAGGAGGCATATTTGGCAAAGCACCAGGCAAAAGCACTCAGCGTAATATGCTTCCCCAATCAAATTCTGACTTTATTTTTGCAATTATAATAGAGGAATATGGGTTATTGTTTGGAGCAATTCCCCTTATTCTTGCCTATATGATATTATTATTCAGGGGGATAACTATAGCTAAAAAATGCGAGACGGCATTTCCTGCCTTTCTTGTTTTGGGACTCATTGTAATGATTGTTATGCAGGCAATGCTGAATATGCTTGTTGCTGTGGGGTTATTCCCGGTTACCGGACAAACGCTTCCAATGGTCAGTTGGGGAAGAACTTCTGTTCTTATGATGAGTTTTTCTATTGGAGCAATACTGAGTGTTAGCCGGGTTGTAAATGCCCGGATTAAAAAAGAAGAGCTTCCTGATGAGGAAATTTCAGACGAAGGAGACAAGATATATGAGCCTGCAAATACATAAAAAGGTGATTATCAGCGGTGGCGGTACCGGGGGGCATATCTTTCCGGCAATTTCTATTGCCAATGCACTCAGAAAGATCGAGCCTGACATTGAAATCCTTTTTGTAGGCGCTGAAGGAAGAATGGAAATGGAGAAAATCCCGGCAGCTGGTTATAAGATAGTGGGATTACCCGTTGCAGGATTATACCGGAGACTAACTTTGAAAAACTTCAAAGTTCTGCTAAAACTTATCAAAAGCCTGAGAATGGCAAAAAAGATTATTCGCGAATTTGATCCTGATGTAGTTGTTGGAGTGGGAGGATATGCAAGCGGACCAGTACTCAGACAAGCCGGGATTATGAAGATACCAACTCTGATCCAGGAACAGAACAGCTACGCGGGTGTGACAAATAAATTACTGGCAAGAAGAGCATCAGTTATTTGTGTCGCGTATGACGGTATGGATAAGTATTTTCCAGCTGAAAAGATTTTAAAAACCGGGAACCCGGTTCGTCAGAATTATGATAATCTGAAGAACCTCCGGGATGAAGCTCTCTCATTTTTCAACCTGAAAAAAGGATTCCCCGTAATATTGGTTCTGGGAGGGTCGCTGGGAGCAGGAAGTATCAATAATAGTCTTTCAGAAAACATTAATACTCTCAGAGACTCTGATTGCCAGTGGTTATGGCAGACTGGAAAATATTACTTTGAAAATATTAACGCGTTGGTTTCACTTTCATTTAGTGAAAATATATCAGTTCATGGATTTATAAACAGGATGGATTACGCCTATGCTGCAGCTGATATAATTGTGTCAAGAGCGGGCGCCGGGACAATATCTGAATTATGCCTTGTTGGGAAGCCTGCCATCCTGATCCCTTCGCCGAATGTTGCCGAAGATCATCAGACAAGAAATGCCAAAGCACTTTCTGAAAAAGATGCGGCAGTGTTGATAACCGACACTCAGGCCGTCAAAACACTTGCAGATGAGGCAATTAAATTAGTTTCTGACATAAACAGACGTAAAAAACTTTCTGATAATATACTGATGATGGCCGACAGGGATGCTGACATAAAGATCGCGGAAGAGGTACTTAAGCTTGCAGTAAAATGATTGAATTTAAAAATATAGAAGGAATTTATTTTGTCGGCATTGGCGGGATCGGCATGAGCGCCCTTGCTCTCTATTTTGCAAAAGGTGGTTATTCTGTTGCCGGATATGACAGGTCGGAGACCAGGATAACGCACTCCCTTACAGAGTCAGACTGTAATGTTATATATGATGATAATGTTTCTGCTTTGCCGGAACTGTTCGGAAATATTTCAAAAAAAGACAAGGTATTGATTATTTACACGCCGGCTATTCCTGTCGAAAATAGAATTCTTACTTTTTTCAGATCTGAAGAGTACAACTTGTATAAACGGTCAGAGGTGCTGGGCGAAATATCAGCACATACCGATACGCTGGCAGTTGCAGGTACCCACGGCAAGACAACTGTTTCAACTATGATTGCACATTTGCTGAAACAATCGACTGTTGACTGCTCTGCATTTCTTGGCGGTATTTCAAAGAATTATGGATCAAATCTATTGTTAGGGGAAAGCAGGTATACCGTCATGGAGGCCGACGAGTTTGACCGTTCCTTTCATCGACTCAAACCCTTAATGGCAGTTGTTACATCCCTCGATGCAGATCATCTTGATATCTACGGCGATCGCGTAACAATGGTTAAAGCTTATAATGAGTTTTGCGGTAAGATAAGAAAGGGTGGTAACCTTGTTGTAAACCATAAGATCAGAAAAGAAATAGTAGTTCCTGAAGGAGTCAGTTGCTTTACATATGGGCTGGAAGCGGATGCCGATTTCCGGGCATCAGATATTGAACGTGGGGAAGATTATTACACATTCAATATTAAAACACCCGAAACAAACATTAATGACCTTCATTTTGCTTTTCCGGGAATAGTAAATATTGAAAATTTTACTGCAGCAATTGCCATTGCACTTATGTGCGGAGTTACGGAATCAGAGGTCAAAAAAGGCGTACTCCTTTTCCAGGGTGTGAACCGAAGATTTGATATTCGGATCAATCAGCCGGGCCTGACTTATGTAGATGATTATGCTCATCATCCCGAAGAGATAAGGGCCTGTATAACATCTGTAAAAGAGTATTTCGAAGGACGAAAAATTACCGGGATTTTCCAGCCTCATTTATTTTCACGTACCCGCGACCATGCCGAAGGATTTGCTGCCATACTCGATCAGCTTGACGAAACAATACTTCTTCCGATATATCCTGCGCGCGAAAAACCTATTATTGGTGTATCGTCTGAAATGATCCTGGTTAAAATGAAATCAGGTAAGAAATCACTTTTAAAAAAAGAGGATATCCCTGACAAGCTGGATGTAAGCAAACTGGATGTGTTAATAACAATCGGAGCCGGTGATATTGACCAACTTGTAAAACCAATTGAAGAGAAGCTGAAAAAGGAAAGAGCCAGATGAGAAAGGTTTTCAAAATATTATTGATTATTCCGGTATTATGCCTTATTGCAATACCGGTTTACCTTGCCAGAACTGCCAACACCCGGATATGTAAAGGAATATCTGTTGATTTAAGGGATTCTTCTGATTATCATTTTGTTACAAAACGGCAAATATTAAATCTTGTATATGAAAGCACTGGTAAGATAATTGGCCAGCCCCTTAAAAAAATCTCAATCACAAAGATTGAAGCCAGGTTAAAAGAATTACGGGAATTAAAGAAAGCAGAAATCTTTTTTTCTATTGACGGAATTCTGCATGTATATGCTGATCAGCGCGATCCGGTAATGAGAGTTATTCCTGACAATGGCGGTGATTTCTTTATAGATGAAGACGGGGTGGTTGTGAGAAAAAGAAACCTTTATACTCCCAGACTACATATTGTCGAGGGAAATATTAACATAAGTTCGGCAATGCTTAACGGAGTAAGTGTACTTGATACAAGTATTAAAAACTCAATATTAAAGGATATTTATTACCTGGTAAATTATATTAATAAAGACGATTTCTGGTCGGCTCAGATCGACCAGATCTATGTTGACCACAATGATGAAATTGACCTTATTCCCAGGGTTGGCAACCAGTATGTCCATCTGGGCACAACTGAAAATCTTGAAGGGAAACTTAGAAACCTGGCAGCATTTTACGATAAGGTTCTACCTAAGGTAGGATGGAATAAATATTCAATGATAAACCTTGAATTTAAGGATCAGATTGTTTGTAAAAAGAGAGATAATCAGAAATAACCATATTTATGAGCAAAAAGGAACAGTATGTAGCAGCAATCGACATTGGAACCACAAAAATTGTGGCTATTGTCGGTAAGAAAAACGAGAATGGAAAGATTGAGATTCTCGGACTTAGCAAAGCTCTTTCCAAAGGGGTGAAGAGAGGGGTGGTTCTTAATATTGAAGAAACAGTAACCGCTATTCAGACCACTGTGGATGATGTACAGAAAAGATCAGGTATTCTTTTCTCAGAGGTTTTTGTTGGGATCGCGGGCCAGCATATTAAGAGTATGAAGAGCCGCGGATATATTATGCGTGAGGCTTATGATGATGAAATTCAGAAGGAAGAGGTCTTCAAATTAATTGAGGATATGCACAAGATACATATCGACATTGGTGAGGAGATTATTCATGTAATACCTCAGAATTTTATAGTCGATAATGAGACAGGAGTTAAAAGCCCTATTGGCATGTGCGGACGAAGACTGGAAGCTAATTTTCATATTGTGATCGGCCAGGTTGCAGCTGCAAAAAATATTGAAAAATGTATAAGGAAAGCACACCTTACGGTAAAAGATATGATTCTTGAACCTCTCGCTTCATCTGATGCTGTTCTTACAGATGATGAAAAAGAGGCCGGAGTGGCGCTGGTTGATATTGGCGGTGGTACAACTGATGTTGCCGTGTATTATGATAACATTATCAGGCATACAGCTGTTATCCCTTTCGGAGGGAACGTTGTTACAAAGGATATCAAAGAAGGTTGTGCAATTCTTCAGCGCCATGCAGAACAGCTCAAAATCCAGTACGGATCTGCCCTGGGTGACATAGCGCCGGAAGATAAGGTTGTATCCATACCCGGTATAAGTGGCAGGGAACCTAAAGAGATATCCTTCAAAAGCCTTGCTTATATTATCCAGTCAAGGATGGAAGAGATTATTGATGCAGTGAATTTTGAGATTCAGAATTCAGGTTATGCTGATAAACTTGCTGCAGGTGTTGTTATTACAGGAGGTGGTGCGATGCTGAAACACCTTCCTCAGTTAATGAAGTTCAAAACTGCAATGGATGTAAGGATAGGTTTACCGAATGAACATCTGGCAGGAACTGCAAAGAATGAGATTAACCAGCCAATGTATGCAACCAGTGTGGGATTGATAATGCGCGGATTTGAATATCTTGAAACTTATAAAAAGTCATTCAACGCCGGCAGTGCTGCAGAGTTCGTTAAGCCAAAAATTGAACCTGTCTTAGAGCATGCGGATGAGAAAGAAGAAACATTTGTACCTCCAGTTCAGGAAGAGGAAAAAATACCTCTCACTGAAAAAATTAAAAGTATGTTATCAAGAATGTTTGAGGTTGAAGATCAGCCTATCAAATAGTAAATATGGTTTTGGTTAAATATATGCTGTTCATAATAAATTAAATAACAATAATATGTCAGACGATATAATGAACTTTGATCTGCCGGTAGAGAGATCGTCGATTATTAAAGTCCTTGGAATAGGTGGTGGTGGCAATAACGCTGTTAATCACATGTTCGAGAAAGGTATCCGCGATGTAAACTTTGTAGTTTGCAACACCGATCATCAGGCTTTAACAAAAAGCCAGGTTCCGATAAAGGTTCAGATAGGCGAATCTCTTACTGAAGGACGGGGAGCCGGAAGCAAACCTGAAGTCGGACGACAGGCTGCTTTAGAAAATATCGATGATGTAATGGATGCATTATCGGGTAATACAAAGATGGTATTTATAACCACTGGTATGGGCGGAGGAACAGGTACCGGAGCTACCCCGGTTATCGCTAAAGCCTGCAAGGATGCCGGGTTGCTTACGATTGCTGTTGTTACAATACCTTTTAAATCAGAAGGCAAGGTCCGCATAAGGCAAGCCATTGACGGAGTGACAGAACTTAAAGATAATGTTGATGCTTTGTTGGTCATAAATAACGAGAAGTTAAGGGAAATATATGGAAATCAGCCTGTCTCAACTGCTTTTGCAAAAGCTGACGATATCCTGACTACTGCTGTAAAAGGCATCGCTGAGATCATTACTGTCACCGGATACATAAATGTTGATTTTGCCGATGTTGAAACAGTGATGAGAAACTCAGGAGTTTCTATAATGGGCATGGGAAAGGCATCGGGAGAGAACAGGGCAATAAAAGCTATAGAGAATGCACTATCGTCTCCTCTTCTGAATTCTAATGATGTGACCGGGGCGAACAGCATCCTGATAAATATTTCTTCAGGAATAGGGGAACATGAGATCACAATGGATGAACTTGGTGAAATAACCGACTATATGTACGATGCAGCCTCGGATGACGCACTTATAATCAGGGGATTGTCAATAGACGAGAATCTGAATGAGGAGATTTCTGTTACTGTTATTGCCACAGGCTTTGAATCAAATAGTATCTTCCAGCCATATAAACCTAAAAAACCTGCCAGGGTTGAATTACTTACAACCAAAAATGCAATACCTGATCGCATTATTCCGGAAATAGGGGATGATGTATTTTCTGTTCATGAAAAGGGCAGGAAATCTATTATAACAGATTTTGAAGAGGAATCTCAGGGAGTGATTGATTTCAGCCTTGAACACATTGAGGAAATGAATGAAATAAGGAACAGGAGACCATCCGAAAACGAAGATACAGGTGAAAAACCGGAATCAACTTTACGTAAAGTTAAACACATGCAAAACCTGCTAAAGAAGGAGGGATTGTCAAATAAAACAATGAAGGAAAATATCGATACCTTTGAAGACGTTCCTGCTTATGTCAGAAGAAACATGGCAATAGGAGCCACTGAGAATGCAGCAGAAACCAAATTGTCAAAATTCACATTAACATCTGGTGATAATGATGAACCTGTTTTAAGAGAGAATAATGCCTACCTGAATGATAATGTGGATTAGATTGTCTTTGTAGGCTGGTGGCAAAAAAATCACTTATCAGGTTGATTCATTTAAACAGGTTGGTATCCCTTAAATGAAAATCAAATCCTCAATTTGGCAGGGCCTTTCATATTTTCTATATTTGCACCTGATGAAAAGACAAATTTTTATAATATTACTTTTAGCCATTTCTACAGGTTTATATGCCCAGGAAAGTAATGTTGTTCAATCCATGCCAATCGCACAGAAGCGGGATACAGTACGAATGCCAACAGTTATAAAAGAATGGAAATTGTCTTCCGATTTCACTGAAGAAGTAAACCTGCCTTTTGATACAGTCTTTTCTCTATCTAACCGCTTCAAGATTGCCGATAAATTCTCTCCTGTAAATGCGAGCCTTGGCAATTATGGTCTTCCGTTCTACCAGCTCAATTTTTTTGACAGGATTACGGATCCTGATAAATTTCTATATGCCTACTATTACCCATTCATGTTTGTTCCTGAAAAAGCTACATTTATGACTACCCAGGTTCCTTTTTCAGAATTGGTATGGAGCTTTGCAGGTCCAAGGGAAACAGCAGAACAGACAGTACGATTCAGACACTCCCAGAATGTTAACAGGTTCCTGAATTTCGGAGTGATTTATGATATTGTTTACAGTCTTGGAAAGTATAATTATCAAAGGTCTGAGGATAAGGATTTTACAATTTTTTCTTCGTATACCGGAGATAAATATAAAGTATACTTTTCAGCAGGTATAAATAGCATAATAACTCACGAAAACGGCGGATTGAAAGATAGTGCTCAGCTTATTCCGTCAAATACCCGTGATATACAGGTGAGGCTTGGAGCCCTCGACCTGGCTACAAGTACACTTAAGAACAAAAACCTCCTTCTTATTCAACGTTACACAATTGGGGGCACTACTGTTAGCAAATCTGACAGTGTACCGAAAAAACGATCAGGCTTTTTGGGATTAAGTGGTACATTCTCACACATCCTGACAATTGAAAGCAATAAAAGAAGTTATTCTGACCAATACCCTTCGTCGGGCTTTTATGACACTTCATTCATAAGCAAGCCTGTTTCTGTAGACCCCAAGTCAGTCACTTTTGATTCCCTCTATTCGCGTAGTATTGAAAATACTGTTCGCTTTGATTTTACCACTAATGAGACACGGGAATTCAGACTTGGAGGAGGAATCGGCATACGAAATGAGATCTTCAGGTACAGTCAGATTGTTCCGACTCACGATACTGTGAGTGTGGCTGACACTTCAGTATCGAACAGAAGCAGTAATGCAGTTGTTGGGAAATTATATAATAATATAGGTGAAAAATTCCGGTGGATAGCGACTGGTGAACTGTATCTGACCGGATACCGGGCAGGCGATTTCAACCTTAATGGTGAGATTGCCAAGTTTTTTGACTGGAAAAAGGGGCGGGCGTCATGGTTGATTACCGGAAGCCTGTCAAACAGACAACCTTCGTTCTGGTATCAACACTGGGGGAGTGACCATTTTGAGTGGAACACTAATCTGAATAAAGAATTCAGAGCAAATGTCGGTACTAGCTTTTCTTACCCTGCAAGGAAAGCTGAGATTAAATTTAATTATACAATTATCAAAAATTATACTGATTTTGATCTGACGGCTCATCCCTCTCAATATACCGGTAACCTGTCGGTAGCTGGTGTCACAGTCAGTAAAGATTTAAGTATCTGGAAGCTTCATCTTGCCCCGGATGTTATAATTCAGAAAAGCAGTAATACAAATGTTCTTGATCTGCCATTAGTCACTGTGCGCGCAGCTGCTTACATTGAATATTTCTTCAGATTCAAACAAACAGGAGGCAGGTTGAATACTCAGCTGGGGGTCGATGTAACTTATAATTCCCTTTATCATCCATATGCTTACATGCCGGCGACAGGCAGATTTTACCGTCAGGATCTTGTAACAGTCGGAGACTATCCGTTTATGAATGTTTTTGTAAATCTTAAGGTTAAAAGGACAAGAATATTCGTTATGTTCGATCATATAAACGCAGGTATTTATGGAAATAAGTTCAATATGGTACCTCTTTATCCTATGAATATCAGGATGTTACGCTATGGGATAGCATGGACATTTTATGATTAAATTTATTTCACTATCTTTGCACCCATTTTAAAAAGCAAGTGTTTAACTAAACTGACACCTTTGGTAAAAAAGTTTATAATTCATTTTGTGTTCCTTGCAACAGTTTTAACTTCCTGTTCTTATTTTCACCCCGACACAAAAAAAAGTAGTATTAATTACGTCTCCTTTGATCTGGATTCAATAAGGGAAAGAGGAAAGCTAATTGCCGTAACTGATTTTAATTCAACGAATTATTTCATTTACAAGGGTGAACCTATGGGGTTTAATTACGAGCTCCTTAAATCCTTCTCCGATCATATAGGCCTGGATCTGGAAATTGTTTCTGAAAACAATCTTAAGAGGGCATTTGAAATGCTCAAGACCGGCAATGCAGACCTCCTTGCTATCGGACTGACAGTCAATTCATCAAGGAAGAAAGAAATCCGGTTTACAGAACCCCTTGAGGAAACAAGGCAAGTGCTTGTTCAACGAAAACCACGCAACTGGCGATCATTAACTCTTGATGAGATAGATAAAAGGATTATCTTAAACCAGCTTGATCTTGCAAAAAAGACAATTTATGTGCAGGCAGGTTCATCTCATGTTGAGCGACTTGTATCGCTTGCAGGAGATTTGGGCGATTCAATCAATGTTGTTGAAGTGCCTTATGAATCAGAGAAATTGATACAGAACGTAGCAGAGGGAGTGATTGATTACACTGTCTGTGATGAGAATGTTGCTCAGGTAAATGCTTCGTATTATCCTGATATTGATGTGAGTACTCCGGTAAGTTTTCCTCAGAATATAGCCTGGGGAGTAAGGATAAACCATTCTGACCAGTTATTAAATGAGTTAAATCGCTGGATAACTTCATACAAGAAAACAGGATCGTTTGCCAATCTTTATGCAAAATATTATAAAAATTCACGGTCTCACTCAATTGTTAAAAGCGATTATTATGCACTGAACACAGGAAGGGTTTCCCGATATGATGACATAATAAGAAAATTCAGTACGGCAATTAACTGGGACTGGAGGTTACTGGCATCGCTGATATGCCAGGAATCGCATTTTAACCCTGATGTAGTATCGCTGGCAGGCGCTTACGGTTTGATGCAGATAATGCCCGGTACAGGTAAAAATTACGGTATCGATATTACTGCGTCACCCGAAAATAATATTAAAGCCGGGATCCGCTATATCAACTGGTTAAATTCAATATTTGATGCGAAAATTCCTGACGAAAAAGAAAGAATAAATTTCATTCTGGCTGCATATAATGCCGGTCCCGGACATATACTTGATGCAATGAAGCTGGCTGAGAAAAATGGCAAGGATCCTCAGAAGTGGGATGACAACGTTGCAATATGGATGTTGAAGAAATCAGATCCGCGATATTATAATGACATAGTTGTGAAAAACGGATATTTCAGTGGAAAGGAAACTGAAGCTTTTGTTTCAGAGGTACTGAACAGGTATGAGCATTATAAAAATATAGTGCCTCCGGTAAAATTTAAATAAATGTTGTTATCTCTTTTAATGATTGTAAACAATTCATGAAGGATCATTGCGGTTGCACCCCATATTTTATCCAGCCAACAACAGGATAGACAATCATATTACTTACCGGGATAGACAAAGGAGTAAGTGTTCCGATAATTTCTATCTGTTCAGGATCTACTCCCGTTTCTTCATTTGCTTCACGAACTGCTGTCATAATAATATTCTCATCTGAGGGTTCTTTCTTCCCCCCTGGAAGACTGATCTGCCCTCCGTGCACACCAATATAATCGTGACGTTGTATCAGAACAGTATAAACTGATTCCTTGTAAGGATAAAGAAGAATTAAAACTGCAGCTATTCGGGCATTCTTTCCCGGTACCCGCGGAAAATTTCTTAACATCCGGTCCGAAGAAGCCATCTGCCATTGAACCTCAGTCCCTGGTAACCCTTTCAGAATTTCAGCTTTTAAAAGAATAGCGAAATCATTCATGTTTTTACCTCCCTACCTGACTCCTCACCCCTGACTCCTCACGCCTCACTCCTCACTCACACCTCACGCCTTTCAGCCTCCGAAGCTTTAGCGAAGGAGGCTCACGCCTCACGCCTCACACCTCACGCCTCACTACTCATATCTCAGCGCTTCCATCCCGATATGCTTCGCTATCGAGGATCTTCGCTCTCCTCACTATTCGTATCGGAGAGCTTCGACCGGGTTCCTCGTTGCAGTCCGCCAACACTGAATTGTAACCGTAATTAAAGCTACTATCAGCACAATAAATCCTGATATAATAAACACCCACCATTTCTGTTCCATTTTGTAGGCAAAGTTCTGAAGCCATTTATGCATCGCATACCACGCAACAGGACAGGCAATAACAAAAGCAATTGCTACCCATTTAATGAATCCTGAATTCAACATGGTCAAAACATCAATTATTTTTGCTCCGTTAACTTTACGGATACCTATCTCCTTTGTACGCTTTGCAACAAGTACTGAAGTTACAGAGAAAAGTCCTAAGCAAATAATTACAATAGCAAGAAAGGAAAAGAACCCTGTCAACTTGGCCTGTGAAAGCTCCTTGCTGTAGGCAGACCGGTACATATCACCAATGAACTCATACTGAAAAGGATAATCAGGCAACACCTCTTCCCAGATTTTTTTCAGATCTGCAATTGCTTCATTTCTTCTTGTAGAATCTACTTTTACCAGAAAACAAAGATAAAAAATGGGTTTCTGAAAGAGAACATAAGGTTTAATTTCTTGCCGGACTGTAGTGAAATTAAAGTCATGTACCACCCCTACAACTGTCCCCCCATAGAAGATACCCGGAGTTTCGAATTTTATAGAAAAAGGCCGTCCTATGGCTTCCTCAGGTGTCCATCCCAATCGCTTAACTGCTGTTTCATTCAATATATAATCTTCCCCTTTACGGTCAGGATTAAATAATGAAAAGTTTCTTCCTGCAACTAGCGGAATTTTGAAAAAATCAAGAAAATTATCTTCAACAGACAAAACATATAACCGTTTTTCTTCGGGACCTTTTTCAATAGCTGGTGATTCAACCTGAAGTGCATCAACTGTTTCTCCTGAGGGTTCTTCCATAGAAGCTGTGACACTTTTTATCAATGGGTTCTGCAAAGCCCTGTTACGAAAAGCATTATATTTAAAACGAACTTCCCAGTTTTGTCTATTAAAGGCAATGATATCAGAACTCATTTCTCCCAGACTACGCGAAAGCATAAACTGATTCTGTTTATAGATAGTCATTGCTGCGACAAGCAGGATTATGGACATGCAGAATTGAACTGTCATTAAAAAACCATAAGATGAGAGTCCTGTAATTACATTATTACTGCCTTCCTTAGAACCCGGTAATGACTTTTGTCCTGACACAACAGATATAATTACAGGCATACTTCCGGCCAGAATTGAGATAGAAAGTAATAACAGAACAATAAGCCAGGAGCTGGTTAAATCATAAAAACCATTGGGTAACAGGCTGATAGCGAATAATGTATTAGCAGGACTTTCAGAAACATCGAGCAATAGCATTGCTAAAATCAGAGACAATACTACACAAATACCCGATTCTGTTAACGATTGTAATATGATAAGTTTGTTGTTCGAACCCGTTATCCGCTGGATAGATATTTGTTTCTGAAGTGTCATTAATCTTGCTTTATTCAGGTTATAATAGTTAAACCATGAAATAAGAAGCAGGACAAATGCAATTACTAAAAATATATAGATACTTGTAATGTTCCCGTTAGGTTCAATTTCCCTGTCTTTATCAGAAAAAAGATGAATATCAGTTATCTTCTGAAGGTATGGAGTAAAGTTGTTTTGATCCTTCTCCTGAACTACTTGTTTAATAAAGGAGGGAAATCCGGAAAGAATTTTATCCGGGCTTGTATTTGGTTTTAAGAGAAGGTAAACATAAGCCCAGTCAGGAGCTTCAGCAGGTTTTGCAAATGAAGTAAGTACATCGAAATGAACGTGTGAATTAATGGGAGAATCTTTCATTACACCCTTAACTGTAAATGCTATCATTTTTGTATCGTATTCGCCTGATAACAAAAGGGATTGCCCAATCGGATTAGTATTTCCGAAACACTTATTGGCAAGAGATGAAGATATTACTGCAGAAAATGGTTCACTTAACACCTTTTCAATATCACCGGAAAGCAAATTGATATTAAAAACCTTGAAAAAATTAGTGTCTGTTGCAAAAATCCTGTCAGAATAAAACTTGTTCTCTCCTGCTTTTATTGCAGTATGCCGATAGGGCTCTAATCTTATTAATTCCTCAATC
>JANYJP010000034.1 GCA_025358455.1 Bacteroidales bacterium | reverse complement strand
ATGGATAAACGCTTATAAATGGCCTGTGTACTGCTTTATCGCTGTTGCATTCTGGAACCTTGTCGGTGCAGGTATCTTTGGATTTCTGATTAATCCTCCAATTGCACTTTATTATATGCAGGGATTGAATACAACACAAGTACACGGACATACTGCTTTATTTGGCGTATATGGAATGCTTGGAATCGGTCTTATGCTTTTCGTTCTCCGCGATATGAATAAAGAAGCTATCTGGAAAGAAAAATGGATTAAGTTTGCTTTCTGGAGTATTAATATCGGTCTTACTGCAATGGTACTTATTAGTGTTCTTCCAATTGGACTGGCGCAAACTGTCGCCAGTGTTAAGGAAGGTTTATGGTATGCACGGTCAGCTGAATTTCTGCAACAGCCGGCAATCTTAACATTAAGATGGTTGAGAGTAATTGGAGATACAATTTTTGCATCAGGTACGATTGCTCTGGCCTGGTTCATATTCGGGTTAAAAGGAGGCTGGAGCTTAGTGAAGAAGTGAGAAGTGCCTAGAGTGACTAGAGTGACTAAAGTGACTAAAGTGACTAAAGTGACTAAAGTGCCTAAAGTGACTAAAGTGCCTAGAGTGCCTAGAGTGCCTAAAGTGACTAGAGTGCCTAAAGTGCAAAAAGTGCACTAAAGTGCAAAAAGTGCCTAAAGTCCTGGAGTTATAGAAAGGTTGATATTTCTTAGTCTTCAACTTTAGGCACTCCAAACTCTAGGCACTCCACACTTTTCTTCTACTTTAGGCACTCCAAACTCTAGGCACTCCACACTTTTCTTCTACTTTAGTCACTCCTTACTTTAGGCACTTCACACTTTTCTTCTACTTTAGGCACTTCAAACTTTTCTTTTGCTTTATACTAATGAGCGTATTAACTTAGTAGTCTCATTATAAAAATAAATGATATGTTTAAAAGTGAAGTTTATACCAATAGGAGAGAGGATCTCCATAAAAAAATAAAATCTGGAATTGCTCTTTTTATAAGCAATATTGAGGCGCCCCTGAATTATCCTGCTAACACTTACCATTTCAGGCAGGATAGCGATTTCTTATATTTTTTTGGTATTGATCTGCCAGGGTTTACCGGCGTTATGGATTTCGATTCAGGGAAGGATCGGATATTCGGTAACGATTATGAAATGGACGATATCATATGGATGGGTCCCCAACCGACAATCAAAGACCTTGCACTGAAATGCGGAATCACAGACACTGCACCAACGACTAAACTGGAAGAGATAATTAAGGATGCTCTTTCAAAGAAGAGAAAAATTCATTTTCTTCCTCCATACCGGAGTGAGACTAAGATGATCCTTGGCTCTCTTCTGAAGGAAAACCCCTGTCAGATGATAACCCTGGCATCAGTTGACCTGATAAAGGCAGTTATTTCCATGAGATCAATAAAGGAAATAGTAGAGATTGATGAAATAGAGAAAGCAGTGGATATTGCTTACGAGATGCATGTTACTGCAATGAAGATGTGCAAAGAGGGGATCAGAGAACAGGAAATCTTCGGTACACTTGAAGGTATTGCTCTGGCAAAAGGTGGAGGCACTTCATTCCCTATAATATTAAGTATTGACGGCCAGACTCTTCACAATCATGCTCATGGTAATATACTGTGTAAAGGAAGGATGATGGTCACTGATGCCGGTGCCGAAACAAACCTTCATTATGCATCTGATATAACACGCACAACTCCGGTTGGAGGGAAATTCAGTACAAAGCAAAAGGATATTTATGAAATTGTACTGAAAGCTAATACTGAAGCAATTATGGCTACCAAGCCAGGTATTTCTAATCGTGATCTGCATTTTATGGCCTGTAAGATCATAACAACAGAGATGAAAAGCCTGGGATTGATGAAAGGTGATGTTGATGAGGCAGTTGCAGCCGGAGCTCACGCACTGTTCATGCCTCACGGTCTTGGTCACATGATGGGTCTCGATGTTCATGATATGGAAGCACTGGGAGAAAATTTTATCGGGTATAATGATGAGGTAAAACGGAGTACCCAGTTTGGTACTGCTTTTCTGCGGTTTGCACTGCCTTATAAGCCAGGACACGTTTTTACCATTGAACCGGGATGTTATTTCATTCCTGAGCTGATAGATAAATGGAAATCTGAAGGGAAATTCAAAGAGTTTATTAACTACAGTAAAATTGAAGACTATATGTCGATTGGAGGGATACGTATCGAAGATGATGTTCTCATCACTGAAGGTGGGCATAAGGTATTGGGTAAACCTATACCTAAAACTATAAAAGAAGTGGAATCAGTTTGCTCTTAATGGACCAAGCTCACTGAAACTGTTTATACTTAGTTAATTACACTATTTATTTTATTTTTTCAAGGGTTTTCCAGCATTGGTACAGTCCGCGTGGAACATGAAAACAACCTTTCCATTTTCCTCCTTTAAGTGGCAGGAGTACCTCTCCCTGACGATTAAGATAACCGTACCATTCAGGATATTCTTTATCCTTGAAATGGTCCCATGTGTACTCATGAATGATCTCAAACCATTTGAGGCAATCTTTTGAGCCTGTTAGCTGGTATCCCTTTATCATTGAGATGAGTGTTTCAACATGCACCCACCATAATTTCTGATCCCATTCAAGTTGCTGCGTAGGATGTCCATCTCTGTCGAGAAAATAATAGATTCCCCCGTACTGTTTATCCCATCCATATTCTACCATCTGTACTGCAATTCTGGCAGCGGTCTCAATTAGTTCCGGTCTGTTAAGACGTTCTCCCAGATCCATTATAAACCACATAGCTTCTATAGCATGGCCCGGATTAAGAAGTCGTCCTTCGAAAGTATCTGAGAGTTGGTTGTCTAAAGTGAGGTTTTCAACTATAAGACCTAATTCGGGTCGGTAGAAAACATCCATAACTTCATGAATACATGTATCTATTGTCTTGTTTAGAAAGTCTTTTTCGAGGAGATGCTCAATCTCCAATGCCAGATTACAAAGGATCATTGGTAATGCGAAATTTTTAAAGCTCCTTGTGCCTGGATGAGATTTATCCCATTTCCCTTTGGGATTATTCACTTTTGAGAGAATGATATCAAATGTCTTACGCGCTATATCTGCATATTCCTGGTTGCCACTGGCCTTGCTTAACTGGCCGAATGCCATTGTAGCGAAGGTATAAGAGAATATGTTATATGGTTCAATAATAGGTTTTCCCTCCCGGGTCAGAGAAAAATACCAGTTATAATTCCCGTCGTGGCCGAACTTTTTTAAGAATTCGCCACCCTGCAGAGCACATTTCAGCCATTCCGGATTTTTCTCCAGGTTGTTATAGAGCATTGAGAACTGCCAGACCTCACGCCCCTGAAGCCAGACAAACTTGTCAGTATCGTATACATTTCCTGTTCTGTCAAGACATGTAAAATAACCGCCGTGTTTTGTGTCTTGGGATTTAGTCAGCCAGAATGGCAATACATTATTCAGCAATTCGTCTTTGTAAAGCTTAGATAAAGAATTAAGGTCCATGATTATTAAGTATTAAGTCATTATAAGATTATTTTTTACCTTTCTCAATCCACATTTCTTCAATTTCTTCCAATGATTTTCCGGTTGTTTCCGGTAATAATTTCCATACTATCAACAAATATGGAACGCACATCAGAGCAAAAAACCAGAATGTGCCAGCCGGGGTAAGTGTAGTGAGCATCAGAGGTGTTAGTTGTCCGATAAGATAGGTTCCAATCCAGAGCGATAAACCTGCAATCGACATTGCGGCTCCTCTTACCTTCACCGGGTACATTTCCGAAAGGAGCACAAAGATTACGGCACAAATTGATATAGCACAGCAGAAGATATAGAAAAGGAATAATATTAAGAGGAAGACATGGGGGAGATTTAATCTCAACCCAAATGCAAAGTAAATGCCAATAAGGATCAGGGCAATTATCATTCCCGAAACACCCCAGTACACCAGCTTCTTACGTCCAACTTTGTCGATAATGATCAGTGCCAGTACTGTTGTAAGCATATTGACCAAACCAACTAATACCTGATAAAATAAAGAATCACCGGTCGACAGGCCGCTTTCTTTAAAGATAGTAGGCCCATAATAAAGAACCGCATTCACCCCCATTAACTGACCCAGCATTGCCAGTGCTACTCCAATAAAAAGTGCTAGACGAAAACCTGGTCTAAACAGCATCCGCCAGTTTGACCCTGTTTCGACGGCAATAAGGTTTTTTACATTATTTACCTGAATAGCAGCTTCTTTCTCCCCATAGATTTTTTTAAGGATTACCGAAGCTCTGGCCTCCTGTCCCTTTACTAAAAGCCATCGGGGACTTTCAGGAATCAGGAACAATACAATAAAAAACAGCAGAGCGGGCAGAGCTTCCATACCTAACATTCCTCTCCATACTTCGGTAGCAAAAATCTTGCCATATAGACCTGTGGTTGCCCCGCTTTTTACCAGCACTTCCGAGTAATGAAGCAGCCCATAATTGGCTAAATATGCTCCAAGAAAACCAACAGTAATTGCCAACTGGTACATTGATACCAGCCTGCCGCGAAAACTCGGAACAGATATTTCGGCAATATACAACGGTGAAATAACCGAAGCTACTCCGATACCAATCCCGCCAAGTATCCGCGCAATTACCAACTGCACTTCGTTCCCGGCTACCATACATCCGATACCTGATATCGAGAAGAGAACAGCTGAAAGCAGCAGCACAATCTTGCGTCCGAACTTATCACTCAGGGAGCCGGCTACCATAACGCCAGCTATTGATCCGGCAAGAGCACATCCTACGTACCATCCCTTGGTTATGTCATTTAGATTGAACTGTGCAGACACATGGTCTACTGTTCCTGAGATAACCGCGGTGTCATAGCCGAAAAGAAATCCCCCTAAGGAGGCCACGATTGAAAGCCAGACAACGTAAATTATTTGATTTGAATGGTCCTTCATAATTATTTAATATTAAAGTATTCTTTGTAACGGTCGTACAGGTGACCGGCCTGGATATAAGCAGACTGTGGACTCATGAAATGAGAGAACTCGAAGGTTATTCCTTTATCGTAACCCGCTCGTTTTGCGGCTTCGAGTTTTAGGCGCAGTTTATCAAATTTTATCGGGAGAAACTTTATGGGCATATCGCGGTCAAATGTTTCCGCGTTAGTCCAGCATTTCATTCCATATTTATCTGCCAGTTTTTTATTTACTGAGAAAAATGCGTCTAATTCATCATAATCTATATGACCATCCTGAAATGCACATGCATCAACCACATCATGAATTCCATCGAAGATTTCTCCCCACTCTTTCTCATGTTCCTGAACCGAGACAGATTTTGCTTTTGTTATGTCTCCTGAGGCAGCTTCTACAGCTTTTGAACCGTCAATCCATGGAGAAATGAATGTAGGAAGACCGCCCGAAACGTCTTTACATTGCTTTCCCATCGCGTGAAATGCTCCTATTGCACCTTTGGTCTTCCGGCTTATCTCACCACTGATATACCATCCCTGAAAACTTTTGAATTTGCTGCCATAGTTTTTCCAGACTTCATCGATAACATATTTATTATCTTCTATTTCCCACGACATATCACCCGTATCCCAATATCTGCCGGAGTCATATAACCCGAAATAGAATTTCAAACTATACTTTTCAGCAAGCCGCAAATACATATCGAGTAAATCGACTGAAGGCATATAACACCCTTTTTTAAGAAGATATTCTGAAGGGAAGGTGATAAACTTTCTATAACCGGAACGAATCATAATAACGGTGTCAATCCCGATCGCTTTCATATGGCCGAATTCAATATCCCACTCTTTTTCTCCCCAGTTCTGATGAGGTATATCATGCGATATCTCATCCAGGAATGTACCGGTAATTGGTATGGCATTTCCCCTGGGGACTATTAGTTTCGATTCGGGATAGACTACTGGTGCCGGTATATTTTCATTACCTGAACAGGCTGTTAAAGGAACTGCCAGTGTAGCCATGCCAGCCATTGCTGATTTTGTCAGGAAATCTCGGCGTGAATGTTCTGCTTTCATTGATTAAAATAATTTAAGGATTAATCCTCCTTTATGGATAAACATCGACAGGAGGCTGTTTCTCGGAAATATTCAATTCAGTGCGATTGCAAATATACAATTTCTTCAATACAGAAGATATTGTAACCATCATTTTTCCCTTAAAGTGATAGCGGGAGCTGAGTAGCTCTTTCAGTATGCTTTATAATATTCCCTGAAGAGCCTGGCGATATTTACAAGTTTGATCTCCTTGGGGCATTCAGCTTCACAAGCCCCTGTATTTGAACAGTTACCAAAGCCAACCTCATCCATCTTTTCAACCATTGCCCTCGCTCTGTCAACAGCTTCAACACGTCCCTGTGGCAAGAGGGCAAACTGGGAAATTTTGGCAGATACAAACAGCATCGCGGAGGCATTCTTACATGCTGCCACACATGCGCCACAAGCGATGCAGATAGCTGCATCAAAAGCATCATCCGATTTATTTTTCTGAACCAGAATTGAATTGGCTTCAGGAGCGGCACCGGCATTAATGGATATGAATCCCCCTGCAATCTGAATTTTATCAAATGCATTTCTGTCGACAATGAGATCTTTAATCACCGGAAATGGCTTTGCTCTCCAGGGTTCAACCCATATAGTATCTCCCTCCTTAAAATATCTCATCGAGAGATGGCAGGTTGTTATTGCAGGAACCGGTCCGTGAGGATGACCATTTATATACATGCCGCATGATCCGCAAATACCTTCCCTGCAGTCATGATCAAATGCAACAGGATCTTTATCTTCTTCAACAAGCTTTTTATTCAGAGAATCAAGCATCTCAAGGAAAGCCATTTTAGGAGATACATCATCCATTTTGTAGGTCTCAAAGTTTCCTTTTGCTTTTGGATTTTTCTGACGCCATATCTTTAATGTGAGCTTCATATCCTTATTCAATTAATTTACTTTAAAACAATATTTTATCACTTAATAAGTCTGATTTGCCCTGTGCCCTGTGCCCCGAGCCCTGTGCCCTGAGCCCTGTGCCCCGAGCCCTATGCCCTGAGCCCTGTGCCCTGAGCCCTGTGCCCTGTGCCCTGTGCCCTGTGCCCTGTGCCCTTTATTTATAGCTTCTCACTTTCATCTCCACGTTCTCAAACTTAAGCTCTTCCTTATGAAGCGTATGAGGTTTGGCTTCACCGGTATATTCCCAGGCTGCAACATATGCATACTCTTCGTCGTTTCTGCGGGCCTCACCGTCTTCAGTCTGGTATTCTTCCCTGAAATGTGCACCGCACGACTCTTTTCTGTTGAGTGCATCAGTAATTAAAAGCGTGGCAAGTTCAAAATAATCTGCAACCCTGCCTGCTTTTTCAAGTTCCATATTAAGTTCATCTATTTTCCCGGGAACATTCAGATCCTTCCAGAATTCTTCCTTAAGCTCATCAACCAGACCCAGCGCTTTTGTGAGGCCTTCTTCATTTCTTATCATCCCGCAATAATCCCACATTATCTTGCCCAGACGCTTATGAAATGATGAGGCTGTCTGTTTCCCTTTAATTGAAATAAGCTTGTTAAGTCGTTCAAGTACTGCCTTTTCAGTCTCTTCAAATTCAGGTTTGTCAGTTGCGAATTTTGGGATGCTGATCTGATCAGCCAGGTAATTGGATATTGTGTTAGGAAGAATAAAATATCCGTCGCAGGAAGTCTGCATGAGCGATCCGGCTCCGAGACGGTTTGCACCATGGTCTGAAAAATTTGATTCCCCGATTGCGTATAGCCCCGGTATTGTGGTCATCAGTTCATAATCGACCCATAGTCCGCCCATAGTATAGTGACCTGCCGGGTAGATTTGCATAGGTTCCTCATACGAGTCAATACCGGTGATGGTTTTATACATATGGAAGAGGTTGCCATACTTATTTTCAATAGCTTTCTTTCCCTGTTTTTTAATTGCATCTCTGAAGTCAAGATTCACAGCTAATCCGGTTTCCCCGATACCAAAACCTGCGTCGCAACGTTCTTTAGCAGCCCTTGATGCCACATCGCGTGGGACCAGGTTTCCGAATGCCGGATACCGGCGCTCAAGATAATAGTCTCTTTCTTCTTCCGGTATATCATTTGCCGGTCTTGCATCGCCCTTGATTTTGGGTACCCAAACGCGTCCGTCGTTGCGAAGGGATTCCGACATAAGTGTCAGCTTAGCCTGAAAATCATTTAATTGCGGAACACAGGTTGGGTGGATCTGTACGAAACTGGGATTTGCAAAGAATGCTCCTTTTTTGTGTGCCTTCCATGCTGCAGATGCATTTGAGTTAACCGCAAGAGTTGACATGAAATATACTGTCCCATAGCCCCCGGTTGCAAGCACTACCGCATGTGCAGCGTGTCTTTCAATTGCCCCGGTCAGAAGGTTCCGTGCGATAATTCCGCGAGCCTTCCCATCGATTATTACAAGATCGAGCATCTCGCGTCGGGGATACATAGTAACAGTACCCTTTTTTATCTGCCTGTTAAGTGAGGAATAGGCGCCCAGCAGGCACTGCTGACCTGTCTGACCTTTTGAATAGAAGGTTCTTGAAACCTGTACTCCGCCAAAGGAGCGTGTATCAAGAGTCCCTCCATAATCGCGGGCGAATGGCACTCCGAGCGCAGTCAAATGGTCAATAACCTGGTTACTTACTTCCGCCGACCTGTATACATTAGCTTCGCGCGCCCTGAAATCGCCGCCCTTAATAATATCATAAAACAAACGATAAACACTGTCTCCGTCATTCTGATAGTTCTTTGCAGCATTTATGCCGCCCTGGGCAGCAACAGAATGGGCCCTGCGAGGTGAATCCTGGTAACAGAAATTTTTCACACTATATCCAAGTTCGCCCAATGATGAGGCGGCACTTGCCCCGGATAATCCGGTTCCGACAACAATTATTTCAAGCTTCTTTTTATTGGCCGGGTTAACCAGTTTTACTGAAGCTTTGTAATTTGTCCACTTCTGAGCGAGCGGACCATCGGGTATCTTTGAAGTTAATGTTCCCATAGTTTTATATTTTTTCTTTTCCGATCTACCTTAAAAGCCATAAAGAAACTGAGATAAATGCAAAGCCAGCCGGGAGTAATACAGCATATATCAGTGCTATAACTTTTACAATGGGTGACCATATCCTGTGATTAAGACCAAGTGTCTGGAAAGCTGAATAAAAAGCATGATAGAGGTGAAACCCCAGCAGTGTGAAACAAGTAAGGTAAATATAATTGTATGCAGGTATTTTAAAGAGGTAGTGAGCAGCAGAATAAAAATCTTCAGGATTACCGGGCACAAATCCGAGTTTGATGAAGAAGAAATTGAAGAAATGAAGAACAAGAAAGATAAGGACAGTTGCTCCCGTCCAGATCATGAAACGGGAGAAAAATGATGTTTCTGATTTGTTGGCGCTGACATATCCAATCGGACGTGCGAGCCAGTTTTGGATCTGAAGCAATAATCCCCATGAAATGTGAATTAGAATTGCACTTATCAGTACAACTTCCATTATTTTTATCAGAGGGAAGGTTGCCATAAAATGAGCAGCCTTATTAAAAGGTTCTGGTTCACTCTTCAGAAGCATCAGGTTTATGATAAGATGAACCGGCAAAAATGTAAGCAGGAAAAGACCTGCCAGAGCCATAACAAGTTTCTTGGTTATTGAGGAAAACAAAACTTTATTCATTGGTTATGAAATGTTTGTAGTTTAACATTTTGCAAGGGAAAGGAAGAGTATCAAAGTTAATTGTATTAAATAAGATTTATAATTTTATGCTAATTATCATTAAAAATCAGCGTAAATCAGAGCGATAAGCGGGAAATAGATTTTTTACTTTTTCAGGAATTCGATCGCATATTTGAGCGTAGTATCAATCTGCTCCCAGATCGGGTAGAAGCCTTTATTATCCAGTATATTACGGGCTATATAAGCTTTGAGCTGAGTGTTAATGATCTTCCCTGAAACCTTCAAGCCAACAGGATCTTTATTTATGCCGTTTGCCGCAGCATAACGTACAAACTGATCGAGAAGTGCCTGCTTATCAAGAAACTTCTCCAACTCTCCCGATTCCGTAAATTTCTTTAATTTCGCCCTATTGTTTTCAGTATATTTAAGAGCGAATCTATAGATATTTGACCGGACTTTCAGGAAATAAGATGATATTCCGGAAGTATCGGCAGGTACAAACTTGTCGGGCATTATTCCGCCTCCTCCGTAAACAACACGTCCTCCGGGGGTCGTAAATTTTAGAGAATCTGAAAAATGTATACTATCGGGAACTTCAAACTCGCCTCTGGTGTATCTTTCATTCAGATCATCATAATATTTATCAAATCCGTTCTTGTAAGATTTCTGAATTGATCTGCCGGTAGGGGTATAATAACGGGCTATAGTCAGGCGCATTCCTGACCCGTCTGCAAATGAGATAGGTTCCTGAACCAATCCTTTTCCGAATGACCGGCGTCCAATAATAGTTGCCCGGTCATTGTCCTGAAGAGCTCCTGCCAGAATTTCACTTGCTGATGCACTCCACTCGTCTACTAAAACTACCAGGTCTCCGGTTTCAAACTCTCCTTTACCTGTGGCCCTGGCTTCGCTTCGTGGCTGAGCCCGTCCTTTTGTATAGACTATCAACTGGCCTTCTTTCAGGAATTGATTTGCAATCTGCACAGCAGCTTCCATAATGCCTCCGGAGTTACCCCGCAGGTCCATAATCAGACTTGTCATTCCCTGATCCTTCAGGTCTTTAAGGCCCTTCATGAATTCATCAAAGGTTGTCATGGCAAAATTGTTGATCCTGATATATCCCACGTAATTGTTTACCATATAATCAACATCAACACTATACATTGGAATCTTGTCGCGGGTAATTTCAAATGGCAATAATTCTTTATGTGCGCTCCTGAGTATTTTTATTTTTACTACTGTACCTCTCTGACCCTTCAGCAGACTCATTACTTTTTCGTCGCTTATGTGTTTTCCGGCTACCAGAGAATCATTTACATATAAGATCTTATCACCGGCCATCAATCCGAGTTTTTCAGAAGGGCCACCGGGAATTGTGCTGATTACCAGAATAGTATCTGTTAACATGTTAAATGAAATACCAATTCCGTCAAAGTTTCCCTGAAGAGGTTCATTGGCGCGTGCAAGATCTTTTGCAGGAATATACACTGAATGAGGATCAAGCTTTTTTAGTATTGCAGGAATAGCAGCATCAACAAGATCCTTCCTGCTGACCGAATCCACATAGTTCGATTCAACCATATTGAGTATACTGTTCAGTTTATCGTTCCTCGATCTGATACTTGAATTTTTCGGCAGTACATCCTGCACAGGTAAAAATCTGCCTATCACCACACCAATAGCAAGTGATATCCCAAGCATCACCGGCAGAAAAATACTTCTCTTTGAGTTATTGTATTTCATAAATATCTTTTTCAGGGTCTATATATACCAATTCTATTCCTGCGCGTTTCAATAGATCGAGCCCGTCGGTTTTATGATACCGGTTGCAATAAACAACCCGTTTAATTCCCGACTGAATAATAAGTTTGGAGCACTCCATGCATGGGGAAGTAGTAACATAAAGTGTAGAGTCGTCACTTGAATTATTCGATTTTGCAACCTTTGTTATAGCATTTGCTTCAGCATGAAGAACATATGGTTTTGTGACATTCTTTTCATCTTCACATACATTTTCAAATCCGGAGGGAGTTCCATTATAGCCATCGGAGATAATCATTTTACCTTTCACTATCAGCGCTCCTACCTGCCTCCTGATGCAATAAGAATTCTGCGCCCAGATCAGAGCCATTTCCAGATAACGCTTATCGAAAACTGTCTGTTTTTCGCCATAAGGATTCAGAATCTTCTTATCTGCCATTTGATGATGCCTTAATAACAATTTAAAGGGTTCAAAGTTAATTAATTTATAATTCTTTTACTAAACCGATTAATCGTAACCCTTCCCGGGTCTTCTGATTATTAGAGGCAGTTAGTTAATAACATTTTTTCTTTTCAACTGTTTTATATGGGTTTGTAAGTTAATTTTGCTGCCTGTTACATTGACTGGTATGAAATTTGCCGGTCAGGCATGTTAAGTATGGGTTATCTGAAAAAGCGAGGCTATGAAAAAGATATTATCAGCTTTCATTTTTATAATTTGTTTTGCCGGATTATCGGGGCAGGGTAAATTCACAGACAAACGGGACGGGAATGTTTATAATATCATATCATTTTCTGGTGTTACCTGGATGACAGATAATCTCAGGTACAAGCCCGTATCAGGTACTTCTTATCTAGATAACGACACAAATAATATCAGTGTATACGGTGTGCTATATGATTGGGAAAGTGCAAAGAAAGCTTGTCCTGCCGGCTGGCATCTCCCATCCGGAACTGAATTTCAAACTCTATCCGACTTTCTTGAGCAAAAGGAATCCTGGGGAAAGATTCCTTCAGATCCTTACGCGTTTAATATTCAAATGGGAGGAATGCAGGATTATGAAGGTGTTTTTTCTGAAATGGATGAGAGTGGATATTATTGGACATCAACAGAATATAATTCAAAAGATGCTGAATATTTCAGCTATCTTCTTATAAATGAAATGCCCATAATTGATATCTCCAGAAAAGCAGATATCGGTGATATTCGTGGCACTGAAAAAGCGAACAGATACTCTGTTCGTTGTGTAAAGAATTGAGATGACGTTTGCAGAAAAGATTATTTCATTCTACAAAGACCTTGAATTCACAGGCTCATTACCTGATGGGGTATCAATTATGAACCCATTCAGGGATAATCCACTAATTGTTCCTGTTATTTCACAATTCTATTCAAGATTCTATAATGATGAAATGAAGCGACATCTGATTCTCGGAATTAATCCCGGGAGGTTTGGCGCCGGAGTAACCGGAATACCCTTTACTGATACTAAAAGACTCGCTGAGAAGTGCGGATTAGTGATTCCGGGAGTACAGACTTTCGAAACGTCTTCGGCTTTTGTTTATGAAATGATAGATGCCTTCGGAGGTCCTGAGAAATTCTATTCAGATTTTTATATAAGTTCTGTATCTCCTCTGGGGTTTACAGCTATGGGAAAGAACGGAAAACATTTGAACTACAATTATTACGACAGTAAGAAACTTACTGAGGCTGTTTATGATTTTATGATAACAACAATTGAAAAACAACTTGAGTTCGGCATCAGCAGAGATGTGTGCTTTAGCTTTGGGGCAGGAAAGAATTTCAAATTCATCCTTGAACTCAATAAAAAATTCAAGTATTTTGAAAAAATTATTCCTCTTGAACATCCCCGGTATATAATGCAGTACAAATCAAAACAAAAACACCGGTACATATCCAAATATCTTGAGGAGTTCAGTAAACTCATCTGAGTTTTGTATATTCAATGACAAACGACGAACAAATTCCTGGCAAATCTCCCTGTTTATTAAAAAAGTCGTTTAAATAATTGTTCTTTATAAATTATTATATAATTTTGTTTCGTAATTTGACGAAATACTAAATGAACCAATATTATTTATTCTAAGGTTGAATATTCTCATTTCAAAAATTAATTACTAAACGATGCAGGAAACTTCACATAGCCATAGTTCTGTAAACGGGAAAAACTTGTTTATTACCATACTGCTTAATATTGTTATTACCATCGCACAGGTAATTGGCGGACTGATTTCTGGCAGTATGGCTCTGCTGTCTGATGCTACCCATAACTTCAGCGATGTGATTTCACTCTTCATTAGTTATGGAGCAACAAAAATATCGGGTCGCGAACAAACTCTGAAACAGACTTATGGTTATAAGCGGGCAGGAATATTTGCGACTTTTATAAATGCAGCCACTTTGCTGATAATAGCCACCGTTTTGGTCTGGGAGGCGATTACCCGGCTTATTCATCCCCAGCCGATTGCAGGAATGGTTGTTATCTATATGGCGGCACTCGGCATATTGTTTAACGGCCTGAGCGTTTTGCTCATTAAAAAAGACGCTGAAAAAAGCCTGAATATCCGTTCATCCTATCTGCATCTGTTTACTGATATGATGTCTTCAATTGCGGTTCTGCTTGGAGGATTCGTTATGAAATTTTTTGGCTGGTTCTGGATAGATGGAGTACTTACTATCGGTATCGCAACATACCTTGTCTATAGCAGTTGGGGTATCCTTTACGAATCCATCCGGATCTTTATGCAATTTACTCCTTCACACATCAGCATTGAAGAGATTGCTAAAAAGGTATCAGAGCTTAAGGGTGTGAAAAACATGCACCATGTTCATGTATGGCAACTTGATGATCAGGAAATGATGCTCGAAGCTCATATTGATCTCGATGAGGATTATACTATATCACGCTTCGAAGACATCCTGGAACAGGTGGAAAAAACTCTTGAACAATATGATATACATCATTTTAACATTCAGCCGGAATTATTCAGAAGCGATCAGAAAGAACTGATAAATACCGGAAGGCATAAAAAAGACATAGGGTCTGAGTGACTGAGTGGCTCATAAACAATTTAGAAATAAACAGATAAAGAACAAGAACTCATGAATATAGAATTGGAATCGATCATCATATGTCCGGAATGCGGTCATCGGGAAAAAGAGACCATGCCTATTGATGCATGTCAGTTCTTTTATGAATGCAAAGGTTGCGGAGTAGTACTAAAACCTAAATCTGGAGATTGCTGTGTTTTTTGTTCCTACGGCACAGTTCAGTGTCCTCCGGTTCAGGAAAACAAAAAATGTTGTTAACGGTTAATCCAGCTATATTTAAGGAAAAGTGCAAATAATGAGAACAAATTTTATTCATGGATCAATTCAGAACAATGGACTTGCTGTTCCTCTGGTAACAGACAGGCTCGAAATTAAAGATTACCTGGGCTCATTTATGGTCCGATGGGGCATCAACAGGGGTAATTACATGGTAAACACCGGTCTTTTTGCTATAGGTAATCCTGACAGCTCGTCAGATGTTTTTGTCAGTGCAAATTATAAATTATCTTTTGACAGCCTTCGTAAGAACCTGGCTGGAATAAATGGATGGATCCTTGTTCTTGACACAAAAGGGGTCAATGTGTGGTGTGCTGCCGGAAAGGGTACATTCGGCACAAAAGAACTTGTCAGGCAGATAAAAAATGTATCGCTTGATAAAATTGTAATTCACAGGAGAATAATTGTTCCTCAGCTTGGTGCAACAGGTGTCGCTGCACATATTGTTAAGGAAGAAACAGGTTTCAATGTCCATTACGGACCAGTTCGCGCTGATGATATTAATGATTTTATCGCGGCCGGATACAGGGCCACAAAAGAGATGCGTAAGATCACATTTAAGTTTTCAGAAAGGGGAAAACTGATCCCTAACGACTTTGTATATGGAAAGTTCTATCTTTTTGGCGCCCTTGCAGTAGTATTCCTGCTCTCGCTGATAGGCAAACACGACTTTCCCGGGTACTCTCTCAATGATGGGTTTAAAGCAATGTTTAATATCTTCCTTGGATATTGTTCAGGAGTCGTGGTTACACCTGCTATTCTTCCGTTCATACCTTTCAGAAGATTTGCAGTTAAAGGCTTCATAACTGGCATTGTATTGTCAATTATTCTTTTGTTTCTGAATTTGACAGGAGAAAATCTTCTTGAAAATATTTCATGGTTCCTGTTACTTTCGGCAATTTCATCCTTTCTGGCAATGAACTTCACGGGGTCTTCAACCTATACCTCGCTTTCGGGAGTTAAAAAGGAGATGAAAACGGCTGTACCTTTACAGATTATTTTCGCTGCTGCCGGTATAATATTAATGATCCTTGGAAAAATATTTTAAAATCAATGATATGAAAGAATTGGTTTATCTTCCGGATGTTGTTACTCTTGAGCTTTGTGAATCTACCTGCAACGGATGCGGAATGTGTGTAAAAGTTTGTCCGCATGAAGTATTTGAGCTTTCAGGGAAGAAAGCTCATATAATTAACCGAGATTATTGCATGGAGTGCGGTGCCTGCGCCCTTAATTGTCAGGTGAAGGCTATTTCAGTTAAGTCAGGAGTAGGTTGCGCTGCCGGGATTATTTCGGGGATTCTGAGTAATTCTGAGCCAACCTGCGGATGTTCTCAAAGTAATTCAACTTGCTGTTAGAAATCGTTGATAAGCTGATTTACTGATTTTACGATCTGGGAAAAAAAGCGGAACGATGCGGTAATGATTATATATGTATTTTAGACCTCTTTAAACACCTTTTGACATTATTTGTTTATAGTGAATATGGGTTCATGCTTGAAAGTATAATCACAATATCGATAACGGGCTTGCTGGCCGGGTTCATTTTTGCTATGCCTATAGCAGGTCCGATAAGCATTCTGATCACTTCCAATGCTCTGAAGGGGAGGTTGCGTTACTGCAACCTGGTTAGTCTGGGCGCATCTGTCGCCGATTTTTCTTTTGTGTTTATTGCTGTATTCGGTTTGACAAAACTTTATTCGTTCTATACCCCTGCAATACCTTATATGTTTGCAGCCGGCTCAATATTCTTTATTTACCTGGGATACAAACTTTTCAGGACAAAAATTGACATTGACCATCTCGAGGATAAAAGCCATCTTGTTGACAAAATAAAAAAGAAGGAAAGAGGTGGTTTTTATACAGGGCTTATGATAAACTTCCTTAATCCTACATTATTTGTCGGATCACTTACTTCATCTTTTTTCGTAATTTCTTTAATAGCATCTCTTGGCTTCCATACCGGTGGGCTGGCTGGCAGGATAGATCAAAATGTGAAAGAGATTAATAAAATTGAAGGCGCTCATATAATAGATTCACAAGCTTTATTACATGAACATTTTGACAAGATACTGATTCCTGACAGGAAGATAATCAGGGCAGAGCCCACAGGTTTTCCTCCAAATTTTCATCTGGTAATCAGTATTTTTTATGCTTTCTTCCTTTCTCTTGGCAGTATTTTATGGTTCTATCTTCTTGCATTCCTGATTGTCCGTTTCCGGCAAAGGATAAATATTAAGATAATATCAGCGCTGGTTAAAAGTCTGGGTGTAATACTCTGTATTATAGGATTGTACTTTGGTTATCTGGCTGCCGAAAAGTTTTTCTGACCCGATTATTTTCTTACTCCTGCTTTATGCATAATTACGGTAGTCTCATCTATAGTGATTATATGGCCTTTCCCGATTTTATCAAAATATGGTTTGATTGATTCAAAAAAAGTGTCAATCTTGTGCGACTGGGTTCATGATATTAAAGTAATTTAGTCATTAAAACTCCAAGAAATGTTGCACCAATGCCAAGAAAAACACTTAGTCCGGTGTATGAAAGAAAATAAAAGATCTCCCCATCCCTTAAAAGTGCAAGGTTCTCATTTGCAAAAGTGGAGAATGTTGTGAATCCACCACAAAAACCAACTGCTAAAAACATCTTCCATCCATTGGTTAGCAGAGAACTTTTTTCGGAAAGACCATATATAATTCCTATTAATAAACAGCCTGTTATATTAACGAAGAATGTTCCGAAAGGAAAGGCGGAGGGAAAATTATTTTGCATAAAGCGGGACGCTAAAAACCTCAAAATACTCCCAAGAAAACCACCTGTACCAATAAGTAGTAATGTTCTGATCATAACAGGTTAAAATACCCTAAATTGAACTTTGTTAATTATTTCTGCAGGAGTTATCAGCTTTCAAGATTGCAACTATTAACTCCGCCATCATCAGACAAAAATACAAAAACTTTGCGACCTTTGCTGATAAACAGGTTTGTTGAGAGGCTGGTATAAATAGACCATCAGAAATGGGGAATAGCGTTAAAATAGGAGTATTCATCACAGTATTGTTCCGTTGTTATATATGCCAGGCACAAAGTGATTCAATAACTAAACTACCCGATAGTCACTTTAAGCTTAAGCTTTCCTCCAACAGTTCTGTAATTTATCCGGGAATTAGTACGGGAATTGAGATCCCTGTTCATTATATTAAGGAACCGGAACTTATCAGAAAATCAGAGAAACGCGCTTTTTTCAAAACCCGGTTTGTTTCGGCAAATCTGAGCTGGTACCACCATCCTGAATTTCATGATAATCTTTATTTTACTGTCGAATGGATAATGCGGAGGATTCGATCGGGCGGATTTACTTCAGAGTTTTCGGGCGGACCGGGCTACAGCAGAACATATCTTGCAGGAACCACGTACACAGTGAATGAAAGCGGTGATATTTCTGTAATAAAAAATGCAGGTTATAATTATGCCCTCGTTACAATTGGAGGCGGATTAGGATATGATTTTTCTGTGAAGAGGAAAATTCCGGTTTCAGTCTTTTCTAAAATAAATATGCTTTCAATGTTCCCATATAACAGTACAATCTATTTCAGACCTGTTCTGGAGATCGGAATACGATATGCGCCCGTATGTGCAAACGGGATAAGGAGGAAGGGTTCAGTTTTATACCCAAAATAAACATGAAAATAATTTATTTTACCATATTATTACTCCTGCTTTCTGGCTGTCAGAAAGAGGTTATTACTTTTTCTACAAAAGCATCCGATGTATTTTATGTTGAAAATGCCGGTGCTTCGATGCGCGTTCTTGTCGAAGGAAATACTGCAAGCAATACTTTCATACTTGTCATTCATGGAGGCCCCGGCGCCGGTTCTTTCGTTTATAATACAAATTATATCAGCCAGAACCTTGAGGATAAATGTGCTATGGTTTACTGGGACCAAAGAAATGCCGGAGCTTCCCAGGGGAGTGCCAATAGCAATAATCTTCAGCTCAGCCAGATGGTTGATGATCTGACGAAAGTGATAAAGGTACTTAAATACAGATATGGGCAAAACATGAGTCTCTTTTTACTGGGTCACAGTTTTGGCGGGCTTATCTCTGCTGCCTTTGTTACCAGGTCAGAAGACCAGATAATGATTAAGGGATTGATAAATGTTGACGGAAGTCATAACTATCCTCTTAATGATTCTCTTACCCGGCAAATGTTATTGACTTTTGGCCTTAGGCAGGGTTTATATTCAAAAAAAGCTCAAAAATGGGAGAAGATTATCCAATATTGTTTAAGACATACCGGCAATTTTACACTTGAAGAATCGCAACAGCTGGAAACTTATGCTATTAAGGCAGAAAGTTACGTTGACAGCATTGATAAAATTGATCTCATCGGTACTGTACTAAGTCATTCAATTACAGACAAGTCACCACTAACCTCAATTCTTGTAAACCTTCTGTACTCTGAAGATTCAGACTTTAATAAGGAACTTCTGGTTGCAAATTATTCGGGATCATTGTCTGCTGTTACAATTCCCGTACTTGTTTTGTGGGGGAAATATGATTTTATTTGTCCGCCTGCATTAGGGGAAGATTTTTTCTACAGGATTAGTTCAAAGGATAAGAAAATGGTCATCTCTCCTGTTAGCGGGCATAATCTGATCCTTCAGGATGAGAAACTGTTCTGCTATGAGGTCAGTGCATTTGTGAAGAAGTACAAGTAACCAAGGATAATTAATATTATAATGTAGTAATAGTAAATTCAGTCAATAAAGAGTATGATAACCAAACTAATTTTACTTGCAGTTTTTGGAATTGCAATGGCTCATCTTGAGGGTGTCGTTGTGGTATACTTAAGGAAAGCCCTGGGGCTGCTTGATTCTGAATCAAATAAGGAATCAATTGGGAAATTTAACGGTCAATATCTTAAGATTGAGATGACGAGAGAGGCGGCAACGATTATAATGCTTGTTATAATAGCATATCTGGTCGGGGATACCTGGATAGAAAAAGGCATATTTTTCCTATGGACCTTTGCGTTCTGGGATCTGTTTTATTATTTGTCGCTCTTCATCCTTATAAAATGGCCTCCGGCGCTTACGACAATTGATGTACTTTTCCTTATTCCTAAGCCATGGATAGCCCCGGTCTGGTTTCCGATCGGTGTATCGGCAATTACAATATTGACCATCGCGGTCTTATTTCTCCTTCATTTGTTTTAAGACATTGAAACTCAATTATCAATCTGAACATTTAAATATTTGTTAATGTTTCTCTTTTAGAATCTTTTGGATAATTGAATGACTAACTTTGTGTTCCAATAAACATTTTAGGATTTTTGATATGTAAAAATTAATACCGAAAACAATGAAAAAATTATTTTATTTTCTTGCTCTTTTTCTTTCCATTTATTCAGCAGCAAGCCTTTACGGGCAAACTTCCGGATATAAGATAGTGAACAAAATTAAACTACCCGGTGAAGGCGGATGGGATTACCTGAGCATTGATGAATCGAATAACCGGCTCTTCATTTCTCACGCAACAGTTGTTCTTGCACTTGATTTAAAGACAGGGACTCTTGCCGGAACAATTGAAGATACTCCGGGAGTTCATGGGATAGCGATTGCATCGGATCTGAATAAAGCATTTATAAGCTGTGGCAGATCATCAGCAGTTAAAGTTATAGATCTTAAAACCCTTGCTGTGATTACAACTATTAACGGAACAGGGAAAAACCCGGATGCAATATTATATGATCAGTTCTCAAAAAAAGTATTGACGTTTAATGGCAGATCTTCAAATGCAACAGTTATAGACGCTGTTAAAAATCAGATTATTGATTCAATACCACTTGCCGGCAAACCTGAATTTCCGGTCTCTGACGGAAAGGGTAAAATTTATGTAAACATTGAAGACAAGAGTATTATTACAGTAATTGATGCAAAGACTATGAAAGTTGAGAAATCATGGCCCATTGCCCCGGGAGAAGAAGCCAGTGGTCTGGCTCTTGATAATGAAACTCATCGTCTTTTTACTGTCTGCGGCAACAAGCTTATGGTAGTTGTGGATGCATTGGATGGTCACGTTGTTACTTCTTTGCCTATTGGCGAGGGATGTGATGGTGTAAAGTTTGATCCGGGATTAAAAAGAGCCTACAGCTCTAATGGAGAGGGAACAATGACTGTTGTTCAGGAAGTTGATAAAGATCATTTTAAAGTTCTGGAAAATTTTCCAACTCAGCCAAGCGCCAGAACCCTAACCGTTGATGTACGTTCACATCATATTTATATGCCTTGTGCAGAATTTGGACCTGCTCCGGAACCAACCGCTGATAACCCCAGACCACGAAGAACCACAAAACCAGGTTCATTTGCAGTTCTGGATATAGCGCCTGTAAAATAATTCTGTCTGTTTTTTAGTAACTATGTCGCATAAACCTGACGGAAGGCCATCCAATAAATTAAGGGTTGCCTTCCGTTCACTTCAATA
>JANYJP010000016.1 GCA_025358455.1 Bacteroidales bacterium | reverse complement strand
GAACATTATACTGAGAACCAGTAAGTTGGGGCTCAGCCCCATTTTTATCTCCCACCGTACAAAATTAGCCGGAAAAATGTTTTTTACAACCTATTGTAACTGTTTAATTTTCAACAATATTCTTTTTGAGCTGAATCGCTGGAACCATCGGGTTTTACGACTTCTACAGGTATTGGAGGAGCCTGTTTATAGATTTCCTTACCGAAATATAACAAAACGGAAAAAGATAGAACAATAACTGTGATAAATCCAATCCAGAGTTTTTTTGGTGTCATAATTATTGAGGTTTAGTAAATGATTATAGAATTTTTATTATTTATATTCGGATTCGAGTTTCGCGATTGCAGTAATACAATCATTTAATAACCCTCCGCATACTCCTTCGTTCTCAACTTTTGCAAATTCTTTCAATAACTCCTGTTGATCATTTTCGGAAAAGGCATTGTCAGCCATCCGGAATAATACATTGTTTTCTTTTGCAATGTGGTTGCGTAACAGGATTATATAACCCTGCATATTTTCAAATATTTTAGCAAGTGCAGCTTCGTCACCTTTTTTGTACCCTGAAATTCCTTCAGTCATACCCTTAACATAATCCCGACCTTCTGCGTGGTCGTGAAGCATTACCGCTGTTGGACCCTGCTCAAGAGAAAAACCTCTTTTTACCATCAGAGGGAATAGAAGATTTTCTTCCTTGGCATGGTGAAGTCCGTCTGCATAACTCTTAATTAAGCTAACAGTCTTTTCAAAGTGTTCTGTATTCTTACTTTTGACCAGTAGCATTTTCTCCATAACATCGATTAACCTAAGAATATTTACATGGTCATTTTCTAAATTTTTTGTCGCTGTATTCATTTTAGAAAGGTTTAATATTATAATGGATTTGTCTTTTTTTAAAGCGTTAATGCTTTAGGATACAGTATGTTATTTTCCAGATGTACATGAACATGCAAATCATCTTCAAATTGATGCAGAAGTTTAAATGCTACATTATAAGTATTGCAACCATCTTCTGGTACAAGGTAGTTTGAGGTAATTTCATTAATCTTGTCCATTGCGCCGCCAACAAATTCGTGCTCGCCGCTCATTCGACTAATTTCAGATATAATCGTAGCCTTAGCCACAGTTGAATTACTCTTTATAACCTCTTTGATTGAAGGGAAAAGTACTTCTTCTTCTTTTTTGAGATGCTGTAAGAGCTCAGTGTTTATTTTTTTAAATAAATCAGCAACTACAATAAGTTCCGGATGGGGTGAACCATGTACCGAGGCAATTTTTTGTGTGTATATCACCAATTCCGGTAACGATTTAAGCACATACTTATGATGGGTATTAACAATATAATCTACGAGGAAACTTAATCCCCAATCGTTAAAGTTTTGATTTTGATTGACCGGCACATTTTCAAGTTCTTCTAATTGCTTAACAAGCACAGAGGGATCAATAGATTTCTCATTACATGCGTAGTCAAGACTTTTTTCCCCGCCACAACAAAAATCAATACCTGCATTTTTGAATATTTCAGCTGCTCTGAAATCTGTAGCAACGATTTCACCTATAGCTATTTCGTTGTATTCTTTGTTTTTTGACATATACTATTGGATTAATATTAATGATGCAAATATATAAATATTTATATAAAAGACAATAAGGTCTTTTTGTTGTTTATAAAATATTATTTAACTTTGTCAGTATAAATTGTTCTAAAGAAATATAAGATCTATGTTCAATAAAGAGACAGAATATGCACTTAGGGGACTGGTTTACATTCAAATTCAAAATCTGATTAGTAAAAATCCCGGGGTAGCGGAAATTGCAAAAGAAATAGACGCACCTCCATCTTTTACTGCAAAGATTTTGCAGCGTCTTGCCAGACAGGGGTTTGTTAAATCACAGAAAGGGAAAGGGGGAGGGTTTTATTTTGACAAGGATAACCCAGACCTTCCGATTAAAGATTTAATTGTAGCAACTCAAGGTGGTAATCTATTATCCGGATGTGGGTTTGGACTCAGGCATTGCGATGTCAATAGCCAATGTCCATTACATGAAAAGTATGCCCCCATAAGAGATGCAATTAACACTCTGGTTTCTACTGAAACTATACAATCTTTAGCTAAAAAATACTCTTCTTCAATAATTCTACCTTAATATATTATCTGATGTCTGTAATTCCTGAACTATTCGGGAAACAAAAGACAGAACTCTAATTTTAAATTTATTTCATTAATTAACCTTTTCTTTAAATATGATAAAATTTTTCAGAAAGTACCATAAATGGCTGGGAGTAATATTTGCCCTTATTATATTGAATTACGTTTTTTCAGGAATAATACTTAATCATAGGGAAACATTGTCCTTCATTGATGTAAACAGGAAATTTCTTCCCAAAGAGTACAGGTATCAAAACTGGAATAACGCCGCAGTCAAATCGACCTTAAAAATCTCTCCAGATAGTATTTTGGTTTACGGGAATATAGGAATATGGCTTACAGACAGTATCTATTCCGATTTTACAAATTTCAGTTTCGGGATTCCGAAAGGGATTGACAACCGTAAAATTTTCCAGATGATCAAAACCACGGGAAACAGTCTGATTGCCGGAACACTTTCTGGGCTTTACATATTTAATTACCAGCAAAATAAATGGGTTTCAGTTATTTTACCAGTCAAAGAGAAAAGCATTGCAGATATTATTCAAAAACAAGATACGATTTTCGTTTTAACACGCTCTTCTTTATTAAAAACCGCTGATCTCATTCATTTCAGCGTGTCTCAGCTTCCTCCTCCTGAGAATTATGATAACAAAACAGGACTATTTAAGACCTTATGGGTTATTCATAGTGGTGAAATTTATGGAACAGCTGGCAAAATTATTGTCGATCTCGCAGGTCTCGTTTTTGCCTTTCTTACTATAACAGGTTTTATTGTATTCGTAAACAGAATCATCTTAAAGCAGAATAAGAAGCCTGTCGAAGTAAAAGTAAAATTAAGAAATTCAAACAAGTGGAATATTAAATGGCATAATAAAATTGGCTGGATTGCTTTGGCTATCCTGATTCTGAATACCACAACAGGTATGTTTTTACGACCTCCTCTTCTAGCTTTTATTGGTAATTCCAGAGTTGGTAAGATACCCTATACCGAACTTGCAACTCCAAATCCGTGGTTTGACCAATTGCGCAGGATTTATTACGATCAGGATATCAATAGGTTTATAGTCGCCACAATAGATGGTTTCTACTATTCTGACGATAACTTTAAAACTGAACTAAAACAATATTTATTTCAGCCTCCTTCAAGTGTTATGGGTGTGACTGTTTTCGAAAAAATTGATTCTTATAAATATCTTGTCGGTTCTTTTGAAGGTTTATTTACCTGGAACTCACAATCAGGGGAAGTCATCGATTACATTAAAAAACAGTTGCACACAGCTCCTTCGAATAGAGGAAGACCCATTGGTGATTTTCTTGTTTCAGGCTTTACACGAGATTTTAAAAATCAGGAATATTATTTCGATTACGATCTGGGAGCTGTAAATATCAACGGATTGCAACGATTTGCAACTTTACCAGAAAAAGTAATCAGGGATACCCCTATGTCGCTATGGAATGTGGCCTTAGAAATTCATACCGGACGAATCTACCAGTCAATAATCGGAGATTTTTACGTCCTCATAGTTCCACTTACAGGTCTCATTGTCCTGTTTATTCTGATTTCAGGTTTTATAGTCTGGCTTAAAATTAGAAAAAACGTAGATTATTAATATAACTGAAATAGATGATATTAGAGCAAAACGGAAACTGTCTACTTAATATTAGTAAAAGATTTCGCACTTAAGATGGCGATGGCTACCTGATAATTTATAACAATACATTGCAACTAATTAATATGATATTATATGAGTGAACTGATAAACAATTCAACCGAAAGAAAAAAGAGACTCAAAGAGCTTATTTTAAAGCTGCACACAGGAGAATCTCAGGAAGTAGTAAGGCAACAACTACTGAAAAGCCTTAGTCAGATACCTTATGGAGAGGTAGTGGAAGTGGAACAGGAACTAATTAGCGAAGGACTTCCAGCAGAAGAGGTGTTAAAACTTTGTGATGCACATTCAGCTGTTCTTGACGGGAAAATTGATTTATCTTCCTCAAAGAAAATCCCGGATGGTCACCCTGTAGATGTAATGATCCATGAAAACAGTGAACTTAAAAAGGTAGCTCTGGAAATCGATATCCTGCTTAATGAAATCTCGCATGATAATAAAATTAATATTGAAGCAGCTATTCTTAAACTCAGGGGACTCTTCAACAGCCTTTTTGATGTTGATAAACTATATCGAAGAAAAGAATATTTGTTATTCCCATTCTTAGAAAGCCAGGGAATCACTGGTCCCCCGAAAGTTATGTGGGGAAAGCATGACGAAATAAGGGAATTAATAAAAGGTAGTATTGAATTATTACAGACCCCGTCGATAAAAAGGGAAGAGCTGATTGCGTCAGCGGAAATAGTTCTATTCCCCGCAATTAAAGGAGTGGTCGATATGACTAAAAAAGAGGAAGAAATTTTATTTCCCATGGCATTGGATAAACTTACTGATTCAGACTGGTATGAAATCAGCAAACAATCTTTGCAAATAGGTTTCTGCCTGTATGATCCTCAAAAAGAGTGGAAACCAGAATGGGCCAATGAAGATTCTATAAATGAATTGAATAAAACAGGTCAGAATATTCAACTTCCATCAGGAAGTTTCTCTGTTGAAGAACTTCTTGCAATTTTGAATACCCTGCCAATCGACATAACATTTGTTGACAGGAATGATAAAGTGAAATATTTTTCTCAGGGAAAAGAAAGAATATTTCAAAGAAACCGGGCAATCCTGAATAGAGATGTACGACATTGCCATCCCCCTGCAAGTGCACATATAGTAGACAAAATCATAGAGGATTTTAAAAGCGGAAGAGAAGATCAGGCACCTTTTTGGATTAATTCAGGAGACAAAATGATACATATAAATTATTTCGCTCTGCGAAATGACAAGGGAGAATATCTGGGAACTCTTGAAGTTTCTCACGATGTTTCGGGGTACAGAAAACTTGAAGGAGATCAAAGAATTTTATCTTACAAGAAATAACTATGGAAAAAGAACAATTGATAATTACACCAAAGACAAAAGTCCTGGAACTAATTGAAGCATATCCGCATCTGGAAGATATTTTAATAAAGTATGTTCCAGCATTCAGCAAATTAAAAAACCCTCTCCTTCGAAGAACTGTTGCAAAAATTGCAACTCTACAGCAGGCAGCCAGTATTGGAAATGTTAAAACAGGTGATTTGATAAATCTTCTGAGGAAAGAAGTTGGTCAGGAGTTGATAAATACAGGAAATGAAACAGCATATAATACTAAAAAGCCATCATGGTTTGAAGAAACACTTATTGAGAAAGAATTTGACATAAGAGAGATGCTTGCAGCTGGAGAGCAACCTGTAAACCAGGTTATTTCCGACCTGAGCCATCTTAATAAAGGAAAGATTTACAAGTTAACATCCCCGTTTCTTCCTGCCCCACTGATTGACAAAGCAATCAGCCTTAAAATAGATCATTGGGTGTTAAAGGAAGTAGAAAACTTAGTTTTAGTGTATTTTTATAAAGCTTAAATTTTCTTTTAATCAGCTTATAGCAATCAATCATCTGAATAATCATCCTCTCCGACTTATCTCAGAATAGTGAAATAGCCAGCTGATACAATATACAAAGCGTTTCTACCCTCCTTCTGTTTAAATATGGCAAGCAGATTTGGAGACAGTCAGCAGTGGTTAGCAAAAATTAATTATATAACGTCTTAACCCAAAATATTTAATCAGCATATCGTAAAAACATAAATGAAAAACGATAAAATGACCCGGATGAAAATGATAAAGAATAAAATTAATTATGAACATTTGCTCATATAAAATTTGCTTTTTGAACATTTGTTCATTAATTTTATACCAAATATATATTATATGGCAAGGAATAAAAAAGACAGGCTTATTCAAATGGCACCGAATTTTTGCGGATTTAAGCCTCAGGGGATTCAATCTAAACCCGGTTCAGAAGTATCCATAAATTTTGAAGAATATGAAGCGTTGAATTTGTGCGATTATGAAATACTGAATCAGTCTGAAGCTGCAAAATTAATGAATATTTCAAGGCCAACTTTCACAAGAATATATGAAAGTGTACGCCGGAAAATTGCCAAAGCCTTTATAGAGGGAAGTTCTATTTTATTTGAAGATGGGAATTCAAGTGTTTCTGACTGGTTGAAATGCAACAAATGCCAGATAAGCTTTACAGTTACTGACAGCACTGGTAATTACTGTCCAATATGTAAATCACAAGTAATAACCGATAATAAATGATATCATGATTATAGCTATCGCCGCCAGTGAAAACCATTTAAAATCAAATGTTGATCCGCATTTTGGAAGATGCGACTGGTATTGCCTATACGATACTGAGACCAAAAAAAGTTCTTTTATTGAAAATCCAGTACGTTATAACCAGTTACAAGCCGGCTGCGACGCTGCACTGTTCTTAATTGGAAAAGGAGCTAAAATTGTCTTTGCCGGGCGATTTGGATCCAAAGTTATTGATGTTTTCAAAACAAATAATGTTCAGATGGTTGTCCCGCAAACACAGCAGTTCATTTCGAAAATTATTAATTCCTTTATTTCGTGATAATCTAACACAAATATTTTCCAGTGATATAGTTTCAACTAGTCAGAATCTTCTGGATTGACAATTTATCATTCTCACTTAAGGAATTCATCTCATCCATGTCATGTTGTATTTTGGTCTTAAAATTCCAACATGTCATCTGCCGGAGAGCTAAACGCCGTGCGAACTCATTTGTAGAAAGATCCTCTTTCCCTTTGGAAACATTATAAGCAATATAAAAAGCCTTGTGAACCGGAAACTTGCAATTATGAAAGAGTGTACCAGCGGCGGCGGACTCTTCTTTCGCACTTCTCGTCACTTTGAAACAGTTGTTCAGAAGAAAATTATTTATTAAATAATGCACTCATTATCAATATTTTTACTGGTGAAAATAAAAAGATTTATAGTGATATCAAAAAGATTTAGGTGATACTATTGCGATTTATATTTTTAATTAGTTATCTTTGTATCGAAATATATACATAATTAAATATTTATGGACAATAATTGCAGCAGTACACCAAAACCAAAATCAGTAAAAGAGTTCTTTAAATCGTGGTATTTCTGGAAGCCGTTTCTCGGTGTTATAATTGGAGGGTTAGGCGGATTTCTGTTTTTCTATTTTATAGGATGTAAATCAGGTTCCTGTGCAATTACAAGTAATCCTGTGCCCAGTATATTAATGGGAAGTCTCATGGGATTTTTTATAACCAGCGCTCCCTGTCTCAGATCCACAACCCCTCCAAGCAAAAGTGATATTGAATGAAATTTTAACATGAATTATACAGAAATAAATAAAAGGTACAGCGACCTGGCAGAAACGACATGTTGTCTTTCATGTGGTGGAGCTGTGAATCATTCTGAAGCTAAATCAAATGAAGTTTGTGTGGATCTTGGTAGCGGTCGTGGAACAGATGTTATCAGACTTGCCGGGATCGTGGGATCCGGAGGTTATGTTTATGGAATTGACATTTCGGAAGGAATGATAAAGAAATCACTTGACACCTCAATAAGATTAGGTATCAGCAATGTTGAG